>JBAVQO010000188.1:0-12152 GCA_049694135.1 Gillisia sp.
GAATAATCCTGATCTTGTGGCCTCTGACGGATTGCACCCCAGCGGCGCGATGTATAAACTCTGGGTAAATAAGATTGTAAACCTGGTAGCCGATAAACTTCCAAAACAATAAAGAACCTTTTTTTAACGTTTTAAATATCAGCTAATTGAATAAATTTATTCTACATTTATTCGATGCAGGAAGATTTTTTACATTATCTATGGAGGTTTAAGAAATTCGATTTTATCGACCTGAAAACTGTCGACGAAAAACCGGTTGTTCTTTTAGATTCCGGAAAAGCCAATTTTAACTCCGGACCCGATTTTTTTAATGCCAAATTGCAAATTGAAGATCAGCTGTGGGCCGGAAATGTGGAAATTCATATAAAATCTTCGGACTGGTATCTGCATAATCATCAGCAGGATGTGGCTTACGATAATGTTATTCTACATGTAGTTTGGGAAAATGATGCCGATATCTTCAGGAAAGATAACTCCAAACTTCCGGTAGTAGAACTAAAAGATCGCGTATCTGCAGAAACGCAGTCCAATTACCGAAGCTTGTTACTGGCGCCCAACAGAAAGTGGATTAACTGCGAAAATGAATTTCCGGAATTCAGCGATTTTGAGGTAAACAATTGGCTGGAGCGAATGTATTTGGAGAAACTTCAGCAAAAGTCAGAATTAATCCTGGCGCTGCTTTCTTCTTCAGAAAATGACTGGGAGGGAACTCTTTTTAGATTGCTTTGTAAAAATTTTGGCCTCAACATTAACGGAACAGCTTTTTTAAGCCTTGCCCAAAGTTTTGACTTTAAAATCCTTCAAAAGATACAAAAGGATCAGGAAAAGCTGGAGGCTTTATTTTTTGGCCAGGCGGGAATGCTGGACGAAAAAATTGAAGATCCTTATTTTAGACAACTTCAGAATGAATACAAGTTCTTGTGCCGAAAATATGGGTTAAAGAATGCACTGGTGGAACCGCCGAAATTTTTCAGGTTACGTCCCGATAACTTTCCGAATATCAGGCTTTCACAGCTATCGGTTTTGTACTCGCAGATTTCCCACTTGTTTTCTCGGCTGTTGGAGGCGAAAGATCTTGAGCAGATAAAAGAACTCATGCAGGTTGGCGTTTCTCCTTACTGGAAGGAACATTATACCTTCGAAAAACCTCATAAATCAAGAAAGAAGATCCTTTCGGAGAGTTTTATAAATTTGCTTATCATCAACACCATATTACCTGTAAAGTTCTGCTATTTTCAAAAAACCGGAACTGGAGAGGTGTCTGAAATATTGAATATTATGGAATCCATTCCTGCTGAAGAAAACAAGTTGGTGCAGGGTTTTAACAAAATAAGAAAAAGTACGGCGACTAACGCTATGCAATCGCAGGCTTTGCTGTATTTAAAACAAAATTATTGTGATAAAAATGCCTGCCTTAACTGCAATTTAGGGATAAAGATTCTTCAGGGCACCCGGTAAAACAGTATCTTTGAATATGTTGAATTTAATTTATTCCATTCGTCATTTTTTTGAACGCCACGGGTTTTATGTGTCGTCACGGCTTGCAGAAAAACTGGGAATTCGGGCAAGAATTATCCGACTGTTCTTTATTTATCTTTCCTTCGCAACGCTCGGGGTGGGATTTGCGCTTTATTTGACCCTTGCTTTCTGGCTGCGAATTAAAGATATGATTTATACAAAAAGAACTTCGGTTTTCGATTTATGAGAAGATTGTTTCAGTCTAAAGTCTACGGTGCTTTCTTCCTGCTGATAATTGTATTTACAGCCGGCGTTCTGGGGTATCGGCTTCTTTCGCATTACAGCTGGATAGACGCTTTTTATATGACCGTTATTTCTATTACCACGGTCGGTTTTGGAGAAGTACACCCTCTGGGGCCAATTGAGAAAATTTTCACTTCCTTCCTGGTTTTGTCCAGTATATTTATTTTAGGGTATGCCATTTCGGTTATTACAGAATATATTTTAAGTAAAAACAACGTAGGAAATTTACGCCAGAACAAGGTGCAGAAAAAAATTCATTTTATGAAAAACCACGTAATTGTTTGCGGATATGGAAGAAACGGAAAACAAGCCGTTCAAAAATTATTGGCTTATAAAAAGCAATTTGTAATAATTGAAAAAGACGAGGAAGTTCTGGAGCGTTTTGCCGATGACAGGCTGCTTTTTGTGCAGGGGAATGCTAGTGAAGATGAAGTTTTAATAAAAGCGGGGATAGAAAAGGCCAGCACGTTAATTTGTGCCCTGCCCAGCGATGCCGACAATTTATTTATCGTCTTATCTGCCCGGCAGATCAATCCTAAGCTAAAGATTATAAGTCGGGCTACCGAAGAAACCAGTTATCAGAAATTGAAACTGGCCGGCGCCGACAATGTAATTATGCCCGATAAAATTGGGGGAGACCATATGGCTTCTCTCGTTGTGGTGCCCGATTTAGTTGAATTTTTGGATAATCTCTCTGTTAGCGGCCAGGAAGACAGTATAAATGTGGAGCAGGTGCCGTACGAAAAAATTTGCACAGATAACAAAGAACTGGCCATTGCCGATTTGGACCTGCGCAGAAAAACCGGCTGTTCCATAATAGGATATAAATCTCCCGAAGGAGAATATATTGTTAATCCAGAGCCCTCTTTAATCCTGAAAAATAATTCAAAATTGATTCTTGTGGGAAGGCCAAACCAAATTGAAAAACTCAAACAACTTTATCATATTTAAGTAATTTTTAAGAAAATTAAGATTTCCATTTGTTGATGAATATTTTTTTAGCATCTTGCTTCGCTTTTTTAAGCTTAACTATATTCATGAAAATATATGAGAAAGTACTTACTTTCGCTGGCTTTAACTCTTGCTACTTTTGGTTTATTTGCACAAGAACTCCTGGTTAAAGCCGATGTTGGAAACCCTTCCAATTTATTAAATGACGGTTTTATTGATTTACAGGTTACGGGAGGCACTCCGCCCTATACCTATAAATGGAATAATCCTGCGACTTCTTTAAAATCGGAAAGAGCGACTGGCCTGGTAGAAGGCGTTCCATATTCTGTTATTATTACCGATAGCGACGGAAATTCCACCACCAGAACGTACACGGTAAAAGCTCAGGCAATTACAGAAATTTTCAATGGTACTTTTAAACCCATAGTAGATAAAATGGGTGCCATTCTTTTTTGGGATCCGTTTGCTGCTCTGGGGGTTTATGATCCCGTGGTGTATGCAGACTCCCGAAAGGTCCCCGTGCCGGGTTGGACTGCTGATGTAAACGATAAATTCGTTTTAAAACATTGGGCAGTTGCTGAAGGTTCTAAAGTTAAAAAAGGAGATCTTATTGCCGTTATTCAGTCTTCAGACGGAAGTGAAATAAACGCGTACGCTAATTCCAGCGGAGTTTTACAATATCTGGTAAAAGAAGGAGGGACAATTTATAATTCTGAAAATAAAGAAGATGTTATAGAGGCAGGCGCTCACAATTTTGCAAAAATAAAATACGATCAGCCTATTCCGCTTACGCATCCCAACGGTGACCCCGAGACCAAAAATATTCCCTTTATAGTGGTATGGCTGGTATTGGGAGCGTTGTTCTTTACCATAAGAATGGGCTTCATCAACTTCCGTGGATTCCGGCATTCTATTCAATTGGCAAAGGGTAAATACGATGATCCGAGTGCTCCGGGGGAAGTAACGCATTTTCAAGCGTTGGCAACTGCGGTTTCAGGAACTGTCGGACTGGGGAACATTGCTGGTGTTGCAGTAGCTGTTTCTTTAGGGGGAGCAGGCGCTACTTTGTGGCTTATTGTGGCCGGACTTTTAGGGATGTCTTCT
Organism: Gillisia sp.; assembly: GCA_049694135.1. Lineage (GTDB taxonomy): Bacteria > Bacteroidota > Bacteroidia > Flavobacteriales > Flavobacteriaceae > Gillisia. Next base: position 3,817 of record JBAVQO010000188.1, read on the forward strand.
AAATTCGTGGAATGTACTTTGGGGGTAAAATACAGGTTCATTAATAGTGATGGGCGTGTTTTTGGTGGACCTATGAATTATCTGCGATATGGGCTCGAAAAGAGAAACAAGAAAAGCTTGGGTCGAACTTTAGCGGGGGTATTTGCAGTACTGGCTATCGGTGCTTCTTTTGGCGGTGGAAATATGTTCCAGGCCAACCAGGCGTTCGAACAATTACAGGGGCAATTCCCTATGCTTGCCGGAAACGGATTTATTTTTGGTATTATAACCGCTATCCTTGTGGGAGTGGTAATCATCGGGGGAATTAGCAGTATTGCCAAGGTTACAGAAAAAGTGGTTCCCTTTATGGCAGCAATCTACATCCTGGCCAGTATGACAGTTATCTTAATAAACATCAACAACATCGGTCCTGCATTCGCCGCGATCTGGCACGGTGCATTTTCACCGGGTGCTTTAAAAGGTGGTGTGATAGGAGTTTTAATCGTCGGCTTCCAACGGGCAGCTTTTTCGAATGAAGCCGGTGTAGGTTCTGCTGCGATTGCTCATAGTGTGGCTAAAACAAACCATCCTCCTTCCGAAGGTTTTGTGGCACTTTTAGAACCATTTATAGATACAGTAGTGGTCTGTACCCTTACAGCACTGGTATTGATCTTTACCGGAAAACACGAAGTAGTTGGAGTTTCTGGAGCTCAGCTGACTTCAGATGCCTTCGGAAGTGTTATTTCCTGGTTCCCTTATGTACTGGCAGTAGCGGTATTTTTATTTGCTTTTTCGACCATGATCTCCTGGTCGTACTACGGAATGAGAGCCTGGACCTATCTTTTCGGAAAAAGTAAAAATGCCGAAATAATTTATAAAACACTATTTCTGATCTTCGTGGTGGTAGGAGCTTCAGTAAGTTTAGGGGCTGTTCTGGACTTTTCAGATATGATGATCCTCTCTATGTCTTTCCCTAATATTATCGGGCTTTACATTATGTCTGGGGAAGTCAGAAAAGATCTTAATGAATATTTGCGCAAGCTAAAAGCAGGTGAACTTTTTGTAAAAGCAGACAAACCAGTAAAGGTTAAAGCGGAATAAAATATTAAAAATATGTAAGAAAATCCATTTATGAAGTATTCATAGATGGATTTTTTATTTGCTGAAGTCAGAAGTTTCTGGCACCTAATATTTTAGCACAGCTTTACAGCTTTTTGATTTTTTATTTTGCCAAAAATGTCTATTTTTTAAAGATATTTCAAAAGTTAAAATTGAGGATTTTTACACTTGAGTTAAGGAATCATTAACAATTTCTATGGTAAAAATTTGAATTCGCCATTATTTTTAGGCATCTTGCTAGCTGTAAAAAAATATGTTGACTTCACTAAAATAATATTTACCACTGCTATGAAAAAAACTTTATTGTCTATACTTGGGTTTATGCTACCTTTTTTTATGTTTTCGCAAGAGCAGCAGAGCCTTGGTGAAACGATTAATGAAGCCTTTGCAAAATACACGGCACCCATTGTAAATCTGGTTTTTTACCCTATTCCAATAGCGGGCAAGGAAGTGCCTATTGTGTTGTTGGTATTATTAGCTGGAGCAACCTTCTTTACCCTTTATTTTAAATTTGTAAACTTCAGATACCTGAAGAAATGTATTAAAACAGCCTGGGGAAAATACGATGAACTGGATCATCATGTTCCCGCAGATGAAGAAATTGTTGTTGAAGACGGTAAAATCCAGGAAACCGTTCAACTGACGGGAGAAGTTCCGGGAGAGGTTACCCACTTTCAGGCCCTTACCGCCTCCTTATCGGCTACTGTCGGGCTTGGCAATATCGCCGGGGTTGCCGTAGCTATAGCGTTAGGAGGACCGGGAGCAACAGTATGGATGATTATCGCCGGTATCCTGGGAATGGCTTCCAAATTCACAGAATGTACTTTAGGTGTAAAATATAGGGAAGTAGATGAAAACGGGAAAACGTACGGAGGACCCATGTATTATCTCACTTCAGGATTAAAGGAAATGGGACTGGCCGGTCTTGGAAAAGTTCTGGCGGTTTTCTTCGCCATTATGTGTGTGGGAGGTTCTTTTGGAGGTGGAAATATGTTCCAGTCTAACCAGGCCGCAGCACAATTAACTCAGTTGCTTCATTGGAGCGATCCTAATGCGGGTCTTTATTTCGGGTTGATCATGGCTGTTTTGGTAGGACTTGTAATTATTGGAGGAATTAAGCGTATTGGATCGGTAACCGAAAGAATAGTGCCTTTTATGGCTATTGTGTATGTGGGTGCCGGATTGATTATTCTTGGAATCAACTACGATATGATTCCTTTTGCGCTGCATCAAATCTGGCAGGGTGCAATGAATCCTAATGCGGCTTTTGGTGGAATTATAGGAGTTATAATCGTTGGTTTTCAACGGGCGGCATTCTCGAATGAAGCAGGAGTTGGTTCCGCTTCTATTGCCCACTCTGCTGTAAAGACGCGTTATCCTGCGAGTGAAGGCCTGACTGCCTTGCTGGGGCCTTTCGTAGATACCGTGATTATTTGTACTATGACTGCGATTGTAATTATTATTACCAACGCGAAACACAACTTATTTACCTACGGAAATCTCGATGCCAACAGCAATGTGATGCTGAATGCTACCAATCAGCCTATTAACGGGGTAGATCTTACTTCGGTGGCTTTCGATTCTGCTATTCCTCACTTTTCTATTGTCCTTACCATTGCGGTTATTCTTTTTGCCATTTCCACTATGATCTCCTGGTCGTACTACGGAATTCAGGCCTGGAAATTCTTATTCGGAAAAGGGAAAGTTTCTGATATTACGTACAAAGTATTATTCCTTATTTTTCTGGTAGTAGGAGCATCTTCAACCCTTGAAGCTGTAATTGGTTTCTCGGATGCCATGATTTTTGCGATGGTATTCCCCAATGTCATAGGACTCGTGCTGCTCTCTAAAAAGGTGAAAAACGAACTTAAAAAATATCTGAATGCCATTAAAATAGGAGAGATGGATGCAGGAATAAACAAAGACAGCCGAAAGGTAAAAGAGATTTAAAAAGCTAATTTTCAGATAATTTGAAGTAATTTTAGTTCATTTGTGAAAAGCAATGAACACAGATGAAAAATATCAAATCCCGTTTTGTTTTCAATAAAAGTGAACAAAACGGGATTTTTTTGTTGGCGGTGATTATTGTTTTCCTTCAATTGTGCTATTATTTTATCGATTTTTCTTCCGGCACTTCCCTTTCTTCTGAAGATGAGTTGCGGATGGAAAGATTTCAGAAAAAAATAGATTCTCTTAAACAAGATAAAACTTCGCGAACAGATAATTTTAGGATCCTTCCGTTCAACCCAAACTATTTAACCGACTTTAAGGGCTATGCGCTCGGTTTAACTCCGGAGCAAATAGACAGGCTTTTTGTATACCGAAAAACGGGAAAATTTGTGAATTCTGCTGAAGAATTTCAAAAGGTTACCGGGATCTCCGATTCTTTGCTTTCTGAGATTTCGATCTATTTCAAATTTCCGGAGTGGACACAGAAAAAGCCTTTGCAACAGCACACTTCGTCGCAGATTTCGGGAAGTAAAATTCATAAATCCGACATTAATTCTGCTACTACACAGGATCTAATGTCTTTAAAGGGAATAGGGGAGGTGCTGGCCGGAAGGATTATAAATTACAGAAATAAAATTGGTGGTTTCCGTGATCTTTTGCAGCTAAAGGACATTTATGGTCTAAACTACGAGTTGCGAGCTATTGTGGAAGCAAATTTTAAGATTGCTGAATCTGATGCTTTCCTCAAATTGAACATCAACAATGCTTCCAGCCTTCAGCTTTCAGAAATACCTTATTTTAATTACGAATTGGCCAGGGAAATTGTAAACTATCGTTCCTTGCACGAAGGTATCTCCTCTTTTGAAGAATTAGCACAAATTAAGGACTTTCCTTCCGAAAAAATCGATAGAATTGCCTTATATTTGACCGTAAATTAAAAAAACTGAAAAAGAACGTTTTTTTTTAATTATTTTGTTGATCAAAAATAATGGGTAGTGAATTAGATTAATTCTTATTCTGCTCAAAAATCACATTATATTGCTATGAATAATATGTATTTTACGGAAGAACATGAACTTTTTAGAAAAAGTTTTCGCGAATTCCTTCAGAAGGAAGTAGTGCCATATATCGATAAATGGGAGGAAACGGGAACCATCGAACGCTTTATTTGGAAAAAGTTCGGCGAAATGGGGTATTTCGGGATTAATTATCCTGAGAAATACGGCGGTTTGGAATTGGATCTTTTTTATACAGTTATCTTTCTGGAAGAACTTCAGAAAATAAATTCCGGAGGTTTTGCTGCGGCTATGTGGGCACATTCTTACCTGGCTATGACACATTTAAATACAGAAGGAGATGAAGCTGTAAAACGCAAATATTTGGAACCCAGTATTGCGGGAGAAAAAATAGGATGCCTGTGCATTACCGAACCTTTTGGAGGTTCAGATGTGGCAGGGATGCGAAGTACCGCTGTAAAAAAAGGAGATAAATACATCCTGAACGGATCTAAGACCTTTATCACAAATGGGGTTTATAGTGACTATTTGGTAGTGGCCGCCAAAACCGACCCCGAGAAAGGCAACAAAGGAATGAGCATTTTTGTGGTAGACAGAGATACTCCTGGTATCTCCGCGACTAAACTGAACAAATTGGGATGGAGAGCCTCAGACACTGCAGAACTGGCTTTTGATAATGTTGAAATTCCGGCAGAAAATTTGATGGGAGAGGAGAACAAAGGATTTTCCTATATCATGCAACATTTTGCGCTTGAGCGCTTAATCATGGGGATCAATGCGCATTCCAGAGCCGAATTTGCTTTGGATTATGCTATAGATTACATGGGAGAAAGAGAGGCTTTTGGCAAAACGATCAACAAATTCCAGGCTTTACGGCACAAGGTAGCAGAAATGGCCAGCGAGATAGAAATGTGCAAGGAATTCAATTATTCGGTGGTAAAAAGAATGATCGATGGTGTATATGTGGTGAAAGAAGCTAGTATGTCTAAATTGCTTTCAACAAAGATAGCCGATGAGGTTATTTATAATTGTCTGCAGTTTTTGGGAGGATATGGATATATTGAAGATTACCCGTTGGCGAGATTGCTTCGCGATAGCAGGCTGGGACCTATTGGCGGTGGTACTTCCGAAATTCTTAGAGAAATTATCGCCAAAATGGTAATTGATAAGAAAGAATACAAGCCTGCAGCAAAGAAATCTTAGATTACTGTTTTGGCGAAAATGGTCACATTTTTACGCCAAAATGGTAATTGATAAAAAAGAATACAAGCCTGCAGCGAAATAATTTTTATAGTAGTGAGAATTTAGAATTCGATAAAAATACTAGTAAGTTTAATAAAAAATAAAAATAAGGTTGCAGGATAATACAATTGAATTATCTTTGCACCTCAATTTTAAAGAAAGGAGGTGACACTATGTTAATAATACCAGTAAAAGACGGAGAGAATATAGATAGAGCGTTAAAACGTTTTAAAAGAAAGTTCGATAGAACCGGAACCATGCGTCAGTTGAGAGACAGACAGCATTTTACAAAACCGTCTGTAGAACGTAGGGCACAAGTCCAGAAAGCTGAATACATTCAGCATTTGAGAGATCAGGAAGAGATTTAATTTTTCTGAAGATCTTTTAGAAAGACAATAAGTTGCCCTTGTTCAAAGGGTATTCCAAATAATTAACTGTTGGTACTAAAAAGTTTTTTAACTTTGAGTATCAACAGTTTTTTTTATGTCCTTTTCCCCTTTTCTTGATTATTTGCTGCTGGAAAAAAAGTGCTCCGTAAACACGGTAAAAGCATACCAGGGAGATCTTGAAGCTTTTCAGCAATTTATAAAAAGCGAATTTCAAGAGGAAAAACTGGAGAAGATACACTATAACCAAATCCGCAATTGGATTGTTTATTTGGTAAATACAGGTGTATCTAATCGCAGTGTGAACAGAAAGATCTCTTCTTTAAAAGCTTACTACAAATTCTTACTTCGCACTCATCAAATCAAAGTCAACCCTCTTGCTACTCACCGGGCCTTAAAAACTTCAAAAAAGATACAGGTTCCTTTTTCCAAAGATGAAGTGCAGGAAGTGCTTCGGCTTTTTAACGCCACCGATTTTACATCTTCCAGGGATTTAGCGATTGTCTCTACTTTTTATGCCACAGGAATTCGAAGAGCCGAGCTTATTGGAATAAAACTGAAGGATCTGGATCTGGTTGAGGGGCAGCTTAAGGTATTGGGAAAAAGAAACAAGGAAAGATTGATTCCTTTGGTGCCTGAAATTTCCAGGATTCTTTCTAAATATCTGGATTTTCGCGCAGAACTTTCGGAGCAGGATTCTCCTTATTTATTTCTGACGGAAAAGGGTAAGAAACTATATGAAAATCTTGTTTATAGGATTATAAATAATTACTTTAGTAAGGCATCAAACAAAGTAAAAAAAAGTCCTCATATCCTGAGGCATTCGTTCGCTACACATTTGTTGGGAGAAGGCGCTGATTTAAATTCTGTAAAGGAGTTGTTAGGACATTCCAGTCTCGCTGCCACACAGGTATACACGCATAACAGCATTGCAGAATTAAGCAAAGTGTATAAAAATGCGCACCCCCGGCAAAAGAAGTGAATGAACACTAATAAATGTTTAATTTAATTTGTAACGAGATGAAAGTAAATGTGCAATCCGTCAATTTTAATGCCGATCAAAAATTAATCAACTTCATCCAGGCACGCTTAGATAAACTGGAACATTTTTACGACCGGGTTATTTATGCCGATGTGTTTTTAAAAGTTCAAAATACTAGTGGAAAAGAAAATAAAATTACCGAAATTTTACTCAGCCTTCCGGGGGGAGAAGTAATGGTAAAGAAAACCTGTAGGAAGTTTGAAGAATGTGTAGATGAGTGTATTGCATCTTTACAACGACAACTAACCAAGAAGAAAGAAAAATCAAAAGTTTATATGTCCTGATTTTTTATAAAATTTCTTTTTAAGAGATAAATAAAATGTTTACATTTGCAGTCCGTTAGAAATAGCGGACTTTTTTATGTTGAAAAAGTAGCTAAAAGCCGATGTAGCTCAGCTGGCTAGAGCAGCTGATTTGTAATCAGCAGGTCGTGGGTTCGAGTCCCTCTATCGGCTCTTGAAATTTTGATAAAAATGCTTTGGAGGTAAGGTGAAATTGCTTTACATTTGCACCTTCCAAAAAACAAGGTCATTTTTTCAGAATTTGATAAAAATGGTTCTGTGAAATATTGTTAGGTAAAATAATTGGGGAGATACTCAAGCGGCCAACGAGGGCAGACTGTAAATCTGCTGTTTTTAACTTCGCAGGTTCGAATCCTGCTCTCCCCACTTAAAAATTTCAGAATTCAAAAATTTTTGAATTCAATTGCGGGAGTAGCTCAGTTGGTAGAGCGTCAGCCTTCCAAGCTGAATGTCGACGGTTCGAACCCGGTCTCCCGCTCAAAGTGAATTTCTTACTGTAAAATAAGGTTTTTGCTTATAAAATGAAGGTTAATGCCGTTGGCAATTCCTTCCGAAGGAAAGAAACAGGGCTTGGGCTACTGTTTATTTATCTCCATAAAGCGTGGGCTTGTTGGAGATAGCCTTTTTTGCCGACGTAGCTCAGGGGTAGAGCGTGTCCTTGGTAAGGAAGAGGTCATGGGTTCAATTCCCATCGTTGGCTCTTAATTTTGTATAAAATTGAACACTAATATATAACTAAGATTAAATAAGTATTAATTATGGCAAAGGAAACTTATGATCGTTCCAAACCGCACTTAAACATAGGTACAATTGGACACGTAGATCACGGAAAAACAACTTTAACAGCTGCTATTACTAAGGTAATGGCTGATGCAGGTTATTCAGAAGCTAGATCTTTTGATCAGATTGATAATGCTCCTGAAGAAAAAGAAAGAGGTATTACCATCAACTCTTCACACGTAGAGTATTCTACAGAAAAGCGTCACTACGCACACGTTGACTGTCCTGGTCACGCCGATTACGTGAAGAACATGGTTACTGGTGCTGCCCAAATGGACGGTGCTATCCTTGTAGTTGCTGCTACAGATGGTCCTATGCCACAAACTCGTGAGCACATCCTTCTTGGTCGTCAGGTTGGTATTCCAAGAATCGTTGTTTTCTTGAACAAAGTTGACATGGTTGATGATGAGGAGCTTCTTGAGCTAGTTGAAATGGAAGTTAGAGATCTTCTTTCTTTCTACGAATATGATGGGGACAATGGTCCTGTAATTTCAGGTTCAGCTCTTGGTGCACTTAACGG
>JBAVQO010000189.1:0-5588 GCA_049694135.1 Gillisia sp.
GACCTTCAGAAATCGGTATTAATCCTGCGAATAAAAATATTTATATTCTCGAAGGTCAAAACCCTAAGCTTTTAATTCTTTCACCCCAGGGAAAATCGCAAAAGCTATATGTTATGAAAGAAAAGCAGTTTGCCCAGGCAGAAGGATTAACATTCGGTGAAAATAATGAACTTTACATTTCCAATGAAAGCAACGGGGCACCGGCAAATATCATGAAGGTCAGCCTAAATTAATTTTTTTGCTGCTCAAGTTTTCTTGCAACCATTTGTACTTCATCAAAGACCCGAAGCAGGTTTCCACCCCATAATTTTCCGATTTCTTCTTCAGAATAGCCTCTTTTCAATAATTCGTAGGTCACATGGGGATTTTCAGAAGTGTTATTCCATCCTTCCAGACCGCCGCCACCGTCGAAATCGGAACTTATTCCCACATGATTTATCCCAATCTTGCTCACCAGATAATCTATCTGATCTATAAAATCAGAAACATTTACTTCCTTTTCTTTTCGTAATTGTGCCACATCTGTTGCTGCTTCTGTTTTAATTTTTAAGTAAGTTTGATAATAGGCCTCCTTTTTTTCGGTAGATAATTTTGAAATGCTATCGGCCGACAGGAGATCAAAACCTCTGGCTTTCGCGGCATTTTCGTACAACTTTTCCCTGGCAGCCAGAAACGCATAATGTTTATTCTTATTAACAAAAACGGGATGTGCCACTGCCTGTACTACGCCTCCATGTTCATTAAAAAGTTCCAGTAACTCATCGTCTAAATTTCTGCTGTGATCGCTCAAAGCCCGGGCAGAAGAGTGAGAAGCAATGATAGGTGCTTTGGAAAGGGCAAAAATCTGTTTGATGCTCTGTTTTGAAAGATGGGAAACATCTACCATTATCCCCAGGCGGTTCATTTCCAGCACCGCTTTTTTGCCAAGATCACTCAACCCGTTATGCAACCAGTAATTACTTTTTTCGCCGGTATTAGAGTCGCAAAACTGGTTATGCCCGTTGTGGCAAATGGAGATATACCGTGCTCCAAGCTTGTAAAATTCTTTTATCTTTGAAAGATCTTTACCGATGGGATATAGGTTTTCAACGCCTATCATCGCAACTAATTCTCCCTGTTTTATTAAAGAACGTGCTTCTTCAGCAGTAGTGGCAAGGCATATTTTTCCGGGAGCATATAAAGTAATGAGATTTTGTATGGCACTAAATTTCTCCAGGCTTTGTTGGTACGCCTTTTTATAACCATGGTCATTTAGTTCGCCCTGAGGAGTATAAACCACAAGCCAGGCAATATCCAATCCACCTTTTTGCATTTTTGGCAGGTTGAATTGGGTATTTAAATCGGTAGAATAATTTCTGGTATCGGTAAAATATTCAAGCTTTATATCAATATGAGTGTCGACGGTAATAAGTTTTTGATGAATTTTTAGGGCTTCTTCCATGGATAAGGATCTTTGTTTTTGCGGATAAAGGGTGGTTGCCGTTCCCAATAAAATTAAAAAAAGAAATAAATCTTTTCTCCTTAATATCATTCTAAAATTTGTTGGAAATTCATACTAGTTCTTTCTAATTGAATAACAATTTACATTAAATTTGATAGCCAATTTCTTTTCATGAACAAATTAATTATAGTAAATCAGCCGAATCATTGGAACATTCCGGTTGACAATATAAAGGTAATTTCCGCAAAAGATTATCTTACCAATCCGGAATATTCTCAGCAAAAAAAGGCAAGAATCTTTAACCTTTGCAAAGATTATTCGTACCAGTCCAAAGGATATTATGTATCTCTTTTAGCTGAAGCACGGGGCCACATGGCAATACCAACAGTTAAAAACATCGTTGATTTTCGGGAACCAAAACTCGTAAAGATAGTTTCTGAAGAGTTTGAAGATCTCATTCAGCAAAGCCTTAAGAATATTAAAAGTCAGGAATTTACTCTCAGTATATATTTCGGGCAGAATGTGGCCCAGAAATATAAAGAATTAAGTGCCATGTTCTTTAGGCATTTCCAAATCCCTTTTTTGCGGGTTAAATTCAATTTTACCACTCGTTGGAATATTAAAAGTGTAAAAGCCATTTCCGAATCTGAAATCCCACAGGAACATAAGGAAAGCATGCAGTATTTTGCGGCCCAGTATTTTGCAAAAAAGCGTTACGATACGCCTAAATCCAATCCGGCAGAATACGATCTGGCTATCCTTGTTCAAAACAACGATCCTGCGCCTCCAAGCAATAGTAAAGCCATAAAAAAGTTTGTGGAACTTGCCGAAAAAATGAATTTTTATGTGGAACTGGTCTCTCCCAAAGATCTCTCCAGGCTTTCTGCGTTCGATGCTTTGTTTATACGGCAAAGTACCGAGGTGAACAATGAAGCTTACGCGTTTGCAAGAAAAGCGCAGCAGGAAGACATAGCACTGGTAGACTATCCGGATGCCATTTTAAAGTGTTGTAACAAGGTATTCATGGCCGAAGCCTTAGAAAATGCAGGTATTCCGACTCCCAAAACGGTAATTGTTCACAATCATAACAAAAACGAAGTCCTGCGGGTAACAGGACTGCCGTGCGTGTTAAAGTCTCCTGACTCCACTTTTTCCTTCGGCGTTAAAAAAGCCAATACCGAAAAAGAGTATAATGAGCTGGTAAATTCTATGCTTAAGAAATCGGAACTTATTATCGCGCAGGAATTTACATTTTCAGAATACGACTGGAGAATAGGTGTGCTCGACGACAAACCTTTGTTTGCCTGCAGGTACTACATGGCAAAAGGGCATTGGCAAATTTACAACTGGAATGCGGAAAAAAAAGATGATCAGGACGGAAATGCCGATTGCCTGCCCATTGAAAAAGTGCCGGAAAATATTCTGAAGATTGCACTGAAATCGGCTAAACTAATGGGTAAAGGCCTGTATGGCATCGATGTAAAAGAAGTCGACGGAAAAGCCATGGTTATCGAGATAAATGATAATCCGAATATCGATTTTGGAGTTGAAGATGCTTTCTACGGAGATAAAATTTATATCGATATTTTGAATGCTTTAAAAGAACGTATTGAAAAGAAATAAAAATGGGATATCACCTTTTTGAAGTTACCGGAATTGAATTGGAATATATGTTGGTGGGAAAGGCCGATTTTAAAGTGGCCCCGGTGGTAGATGAACTTTTTATAGAGAAAACAGGAGAGATTACCAGTGATGTGGATAACGGCAAGATTGAATGGAGCAATGAGCTGGTGGCGCACGTGGTGGAGTTAAAAACTAACGGACCCACGAAAGAGCTCGATAATCTCGACCTTCTTTTTTCTGAAAACATCAAAGAAGTAAATGGGCTGCTGTCTCACTTAAATGCGAAGTTATGGCCTACCGGGGCACATCCATTGATGGATCCGCATTCAGAAATGAAGTTATGGCCTCACAACTATAACGAGATTTATAGCCTGTATAACCGCGTTTTTGACTGTCATGGCCACGGGTGGAGCAACGTTCAAAGTATCCACATAAACCTGCCTTTTTTTGATGATGCCGAATTCGAAAAACTTCATGCAGCCATAAGAATCCTGCTTCCCATCATTCCCGCCTTAAGTGCAAGTTCTCCGATTTTGGACGGGAAATTCACCGGATTTAAAGATGCCCGGATGGAAATGTACAAAACCAATCAGAAAGAAATCCCGGAAATGACTGGAATGGTTATTCCGGAGCAGGTGTTTGATAAGGAATCTTATTATCAGCAGATTTTCGATCCTATCAACAAAGCAATCAAACCATACGATACAGAACATTTGCTGGATCATCATTTTTTGAACAGCCGGGGAGCGATTGCGAGATTCGACAGAAATGCCATTGAAATAAGGGTTATCGATATTCAGGAATCTCCCGCGGCAGATATCGCTATCGCCATTTTGATTATCGAGGCCCTGAAGTTGCTTATTAGTGAAGAATGGATAACTCTTGAAGACCAGAAATCCTGGAATGAAAAAGAACTTTTTCAGCTCTTTAACGGCGTAGTACAAGAGGCAGAGGCCTCTAAAATTGAAAACCTGAAATATCTGAATATCTTCGACTTAAATCGTGCGTCTTCAGCAGGTGAAATATGGGAAAAAGTATATAAAAGAGTAAAAACATCCATTTCTGAAAGGCATCAGAAAACGATTGAATTCATTCTGGAAAACGGAAGTCTTTCCACGCGCATTTTGAAGGCTGTAAACAACGATTTTTCAAAAAAGAATCTTCATTCTGTTTATGAGAAACTCGCAGAGTGCCTGCAGGAAAATACTTTATTTCGCTCATGAAATTGGTGTTGACCTGTGAACATGCCGGGAATTTTATTCCGGAAGAATACCGAATATTTTTTGCTGAAAAAAAAGTTTTGCAAACTCACAGGGGCTATGATCCCGGCGCTTTAGATCTCTTTGAAAACCTGGCGCCGCTGGCAGATTTTCAGAATCATAACCTCGTAAGCCGCCTGTTGGTTGAAGTAAATCGTTCTTTACATCACAAAAACTTGTTTTCCGAATTTTCCGGATCTCTTTCAGAAAAGCAAAAAAAGGGTATTTTGAATAGCATTTTTCTGCCGTATCGCAATTCTGTTGAAGATGCTATTAAGAATTTTATAGCCGAAAAAGAGGAAGTGCTGCATTTATCTGTTCACAGTTTTACACCTGTTCTTAACGAACAGGTAAGAAATGCAGATATTGGATTGTTGTACGATCCTTCGCGATTTCCGGAAAAAACGTCGGTGCAAAGAATTAAAAAAGGATTACTTGAGAAGAACCCGAATTATAGAATACGTTATAATTATCCGTATTTAGGAATATCTGATGGTTTTACCACCTATCTTAGAAAGATTTTTCCCGAGCACTATAGCGGAATTGAATTGGAAATCAACCAGAAATTCGTAACAAACAATAAAATGCCTTCAAACCTGAAGGCGAATCTTTTGGACGTGGTTTCGAACCTCGTAAAATAAAAAAACCGGCAAAGTTTGCCGGTTTTCAAAATGCGATAAATGTATTATTTTATTTCAACCACTTCAAGGTCAAAAATCAGGTCTTTTCCCGCCAATGGGTGATTTCCATCTACGACAATGGTATCATCTTTAACATCTGTAACGACCAGGTTCATTTCGCGTCCGTCTGGAGTTTTAGAAACTAATCCCATTCCAACTTCTGGTTTAATATTTTCGGGCAACTGACTTTTATCTACTTCCTGTACAAGTTCTTTTCTTGGCTCTCCGTAAGCTTCTTCTTTAGGAATTTCGATGGTTTTTTTCTCATTGACATTCATGTCGATAAGGCCTTTTTCAAACCCGGGAATTAATTGTCCCTGTCCTAAAGTAAATTCAATAGGTTCTTTTCCTTCGGAAGTGTCAAAAACCTGCCCATCCTTTAACTTTCCTGTGTAGTGAACTTTTACAGTGTCATTTTGCTTTACTTGACTCATAAACTTTGTTTTTCAATTTAAAATTATGTCCGCGAAAAAAAGCAGACTTTCAATCTATTTCCTAAAGTGCCAAAACCACGCCATAAATCTGAAATATTTCTGTCCATTGCTTTTCAGAAAAATTTAAATCCCCTGAATTCCCTATCTAAAG
>JBAVQO010000190.1:0-1551 GCA_049694135.1 Gillisia sp.
TTCTATAACAGATAGTTATAGACTGTAAAACCACTAAATATTTAACTTATGAACCAAATTACTCTTAGAAGGATGCTGTTTCTTTCAGCGTTCCTGCTTTTCTGTATGGTACAGGCTCAAGCTCAAACAGTATCGGGAACGGTTTCTGATGCCAATGGGCCCTTGCCGGGTGCTAACGTAATAGTGCAGGGAACCACCAACGGGGCTATTACCGATTTCGATGGTAAATACACCCTCAGCAACGTTCCTGCAGATGCCGTACTTGTTTTCAGTTTTGTTGGATACAATACCCAACAAATCCCTGTAAAAGGAAGAAGCACAATTAATGTTACTTTAGAAGAAAATGCTGCAGCTCTTAGTGAAGTTGTGGTAATCGGGTATGGAACCCAGTCTGTTAAAGATGCGACAGGAGCAGTCTCTGTGGTTTCTTCAGACGATTTTAATAAAGGAGTTATCTCTTCTCCCGAACAACTTATCCAGGGAAAAACGGCGGGGGTACAAATTACCCAATCCAGCGGTGAGCCCGGAGCCGGGATCAATGTTCGTATTAGAGGTACAGCCTCTGTTCGATCCAACAATAACCCGCTTTTTGTAGTAGATGGAGTGCCACTTGCTTCCGGTGATACTGAAGCCGGAGGAGCGGATATTGGTGCAGGTGCCAGTTCTGCAAAAAACCCACTGAGCTTTCTTAACCCGAATGATATCGCCAGTGTGAGTATCCTAAAAGATGCTTCTGCAACTGCTATCTACGGATCAAGGGGTGCAAATGGAGTTATTATTATTACTACTAAAAGTGGCCAATCTGGCACAGGTGGTAAATTCGAACTTTCTGCCAGTACCAGCTATTCAACTCCCGCCAACAGGTTTGACCTACTTGGCAGAGAGCAGTATCTAAGCGCTGTTACTCAGTTTGGTGGAGATGCCACTGCACTGGACTACGAAGGTAACACCGATTGGCAGGATGTAGTGTTGCGAAATACCATTTCTCAAAATCATACCATTGCTTATTCGAATAATTATGGAAACGGATATGTTCGTGCCTCTTTAGGATATGTAGATCAATTGGGTATTGTAGAAAATTCTTCACAGGAAAAAATTACCGGAAGATTAAATGGTTCTCAGCGCTTTTTCAATGATAAATTGAAAATAGACTTCAATGGAACCTTATCCCGTGTAAATGATGAATCTCCGTTAATTAGTAATAATGCAGGATCTGCCGGAGACCTTCTAGGAGCGGCTTACTTTGCCAATCCAACCTGGCCAGATGATCCCGATTTCAGTACCGGAGCCGGAGATTTGGTTCCCAGTGCCTTGTTGGCTTATTACCAGGATATGACTCATACCAACAGGACTTTAGCCAACTTATCTGCATCGTATTCCATTCTTGATAACCTGGTAGCTAAAGCCACCGTTGGTTTTGATGAATCCGATTCAAATAAAAATCAGGCACTTTCCAGTAAAGTAACCGGTTTTACAAATGGAACTCCAGGAAACGGTCGTGCTGTCTACGCAACTGTTTACACAAAAAGTAAACTTTTCGATTTTACTTTA
>JBAVQO010000191.1:0-5071 GCA_049694135.1 Gillisia sp.
CTGGAATTACAATGCTAATCATTTATTTCTGCTCGTTCAGATTCCAATTGTAGTCTTTAAAGCTGATATCTGCGTTTTTATTCAGTTTGGTGTCAGAAAATTTATTTAAATAGTTCACCAGGCTGCCGGCCATGTTTTTAAAGTCCTTAGTATAAAATTTAAAGATTGAGGAGAGTTTTGCAGAATTTGCGGAAATTTCATTTTTATCTGAATTGATAAATTCATCTGCTGCACGATCCAATTGTTCGTTAATTTTGGCCGCCGTATAGGCTTCCCTCTGAAGTTTCGGGCAGGAAATAGAAGCACAGTTAATGGCAAAATGAATGCGGGGCTCATTCATTTTTCTTAAAATGCTATTTTCGAGTCCTCCAAGAGAAATCATTTTATCGCCTATTTTTACCCGTTCTTTGGTCCACGGACCATCAATATCCTTAATACTTTTTATGGGATAATGATCCAGAATCAGCTTGATGGTATTGGCATTATAAGCATTTATATAATAAGCCAATTGTTCCTGCACAGACCAGTCCTCTGCAGGTTGCTGCGATGCCAGCATGCGTATATATTCCTCTAGTTTCGGTTTATCTTTCATGAACCTCCTGTAATCTACAAATCCCTTAGCATCTACGTATTTCTGAAGGAGTTTCGTCCACGCGCTATGATCTAAATGAACTGCAGAATTTGCCGTGGTGGAGGTTAAATTTTTTGGTGCTTCTTTAACCGAAAGACCTTTGTTGTTGAAACCTGCCGAAGAGAGTAAATTGCATCCGGTAAAGGAACTTAGCGTCCACAGAATTAAAAGGAGACCAGGAATGGAAATGTATTTTTTCATCCTTATTTTTTAAAATTGAAGGCTTCGAGTAAGTTCTTTAAAAAGAAGAATCATTTTAGGTTCTGCTTTTTCGGCCATCGCGATAATTTCAGAAATATCCACGGGTTGCAGGTTTTCGGGATCACCTTCATCGGTTATCACAGAAATTGCAGAAACCGGTAGTCCCAAATGATTTGCTACAATGATCTCAGGCACCGTGCTCATTCCCACGGCATCGGCCCCAATTAGTTTAAGATAACGATATTCTGCACGCGTTTCGAGTTGTGGGCCTAAAACAGCGGCATAAACTCCTTTATACAGGTTGATCTTGTTTGCTTTGGCAATCTCTTCGAATTTCTGATTCATTTCCAAATCGTATGGAGCGCTCATGTCTACAAAACGTTCACCGTATTTTTCTACTCCTTTAAAGGCAAGCGGGCTCCCGCCCAGCAGATTTATATGATCATCGATAAGCATTAATTCTCCCTTCTTGAAGTTGAGATTTATAGAGCCGGAAGCGTTGGAAACCAGCAGCTTTTTAATTCCGAGTTTTTCCATGATACGCACAGGGAAGGTTACATCCTGAAGCGAATAGCCTTCATACATATGGAATCGCCCCTGCATGACCACCACTTTTTTTCCTTCCAACTCGCCGTAAATAAGTTTTCCTTTATGAAATTCTATCGTAGCCGTGGGAAAATGAGGAATATGATTGTAACTAACTTCGGCTTCGATTTCCATCTCATCGGGCAAATTGCCCAGTCCTGTACCCAGTATTATTCCTATGTGCGGATTTTTAAATCCTTTTTCCACCAGGTATTCTGTGGTTTCGTCGAGTGCTGATATCATATTTTTAAATGTTGTAAAAATTGCTGAAAAGCGGCCTCGTCCTTAATGTCTTCAAGATAATCGACATCGTTTCGGGTTTCCAGCAGGTGAATATTCCTGTCTTTTAGATCCTGTAAAGTTTGCTGAAGTACCACTGAAGTACCCCAGTTTTTGTTCTTAAAAATAGCATTTTCCATACTGTTCATTCCCAGTAAATAGTACCCGCCATCCTGGGCCGGACCAATAACAAATTCTTTTTCTTCCAAAGCCGAAAAAGCCAAAGTAATATCTTCAGAAGAAATATCATACATATCGCTGCCAATAATAACGATGTTTTTATAGCCGTCGCGGAAGCCTTCGTTAAAGGCATTTTTCATCCGGTCGCCTAAATCTTCTCCCTTCTGAAGTTTTTTCTGAAAAACAGCAGGATCCCAGTTATCCTGCAGATCCAGATTTTCAGAATAATAAACCGCTTTATCGCAGCTTAAAGGCGCGGTCACAGAAATTGTATGTTGGAGTAAAAATTTATAGATATTTAGAGCGGCGGCATTTCCAACTTCTTCTGCGAGGCGGTTTTTTACCTTGCCGAGTTCCGGATTTCTTGTAAATATGATGAGTAAGTTATGGTTTGACTTCAAAATATTATAAATAAATCAGGTTACCGATCCCTGACAACTGCTTCCTGCACCGGCGGTACAACCATAGCAATGTTGAGAAATAAGGATTTCGCGATCGTTCAATAAATCTTCGTTGTACTCGCTGATATGCTGTACTTTGCTATTCACCTTCAAATCCAGCATTTGGTTAAAATCGCAGTCATAAATCCAGCCATCCCAACCTATGGAAACAGTGTTGGTGCACATCACATTTTTAACTGCTTCAGGATTATAGGCATCGACCAGGGCGTACATATAATCTTCATAATTGTCGGAAGCGATAAGATATTCTAAAAACCTACTTATGGGCAGATTGGTAATCGCGAATAAATTATTGAAATCTATTTGAAAATCTTCTTTTAAAGCCTCTTTAAAATCGCGTTCCAGGATATGCTGATCTGCCGGTAAAAAAGCGCCGGCCGGATTATAAACCAAATCGAGTTTTAGTCCTGTTTCTTCCTGGGCATATCCTACAGAATTCAACATTTGCAGCGCCTTTACAGACTTCAGAAAAACTCCCTCGCCACGCTGCTTATCGGTTTTATCTTTTTTATAGAAGGGAAGGGAAGAAACCACATGAACTTTATGTTCTTTGAAAAACTCCGGCAGGTCGTGGTACTTTTTGTTCGCCAGAATTATGGTAAGGTTAGAGCGAACAATAAAATCTTTTATTCCGGCTTTAGATGCTTCCTCTACAAACCACCTGAAATTGGGATTCATTTCCGGTGCTCCGCCGGTTAAATCCAGGGTATTGGCACCGGTGGTTTTTATAACTTCCAGGCATTTTTGCATTGTCTCGCGAGACATGATCTCCCTGCGATCCGGACCCGCATCTACATGGCAATGGGAACAAACCTGGTTACACATATAGCCAAGATTAAGCTGTAAGATTTCAAGCTTTTTAGGTTTTAATGGGAACTGGCCTGTAGCTACAAGTTTTTCTTGAAAGGTAGGAAGTTCGCCTTTTTTGAATATTCCATTGCTCAAAAATTTTATTTGGTTGGCAGGAGAAGAAAGATCATTCTTTCGGGCTGCCAGGGATTTCAGTAAGGCCATAACTCGGGTTTCTTGTTTTTTGGTCGATACTTACCGGCTCAAATTACATGCTTAACTTCTTGTATTTGTTCATCATTTGTACGCCGTGAACGAGGGTTGCGCCGCTTTTTATGGCCGCACCTACGTGTACGGCTTCCATCATTTCTTCTTTTTCGATCCCCCGCTGCAATCCATCTTTGGTATAGGCATCAATGCAGTAAGGACATTGCACCACGTGAGAAACAGCAAGTGCGATAAGAGATTTTTCGCGGGCAGTTAAAGCGCCTTCTTCAAAAACTTTTCCGTAGTAATCGAAAAATTTGTTTCCAAGTTCTTCATTCCAT
Organism: Gillisia sp.; assembly: GCA_049694135.1. Taxonomy (GTDB): domain Bacteria; phylum Bacteroidota; class Bacteroidia; order Flavobacteriales; family Flavobacteriaceae; genus Gillisia. The sequence continues at coordinate 3,675 of JBAVQO010000191.1, forward strand.
TCCGTAATATTTCCGAATTTCCGAAGGTCGGCAGGATCATAATAGGTTTTAGACATAACAGATATATTTTTTTATTTTATGTAGAGAGGTAATAATACTATTTACGTAACTTTAGATTCATTCGGTTTTACCCAAAACGGTACACGCCAAATTCCTTTCTGAAAAAGTCGGAATAAAACGTGAAATCTGGAAGACAAGGTATCTAAAAAATAAAGATCCTGAAAGCCTGGAAATGTTTAAAGATTTCTAGTCTTTGAAAAAAAGAAGTAGAAGAAGGATCACAGGACCAAAAAGAGGAAAATTCACTCCCTTTTTTTCTGAAGAAGCTTGATTATTTTTTTGCAGAAAACAGCAGTCACAACAATCACCATTAGAATTTCTAACCCCAATACTGAATAAATAATAACCATAATGAAAATATTTATGGGGTAAAATCACTTAAAACAAAAATCGTATTTCTTTATAATATGGTTTAACTATTTTAAATCTTTTATTAATCTAAAACGTTAAGATTTTTTAACTTTTCTTTAAAAATACGTGATATTTTTTAACGTTTTTCGCATTATAATTATAAATTATACTATTTTCAGTAACTATAATTTAAAAATAATTTTCAGAAATGTTAATTTTGGCTACCCCATATCTTTAAACAAGGCATTATACTGAATGAAAATAGACGTTAAAACTTTACCTGTACAGGACATAATTAAAGACATCGCGAACTTTTTAAAAGTAGAGGTAGCAGAAGACAGCGGGGAACAGACCATAAGACTTCCTTCTGAGGTAGGAGAAGGCTATATTCGAGGAACCAGTTTTGAATCGGGAATGGGAATTATAGCCTATAACTGTAAATTCTTTGAGGATACAGAAATCTGCTTTACGCTGAATACCGTCCACCCGTTAAAATTTATTTTTTGTTCTGAAGGAGATATCGCCCACAGTTTCCAGGAGGATGATGAGCTTCATAAAATAGAAGCTTATCAAAACATTATTGTGTCCAGTAGCGGCTATAACGGTCATGTGCTCTATTTTAAAGCGAATGTTAGAGCCTATGTTTCGAGTCTTGAAATAATAAGAGCAACATTTTCTCATCGTGATAACTATCAATTTCGGGACCTGGATCCGGTGTTAATAGATATTTTTAAAGATGAGGTCTCCAAACATCAATTTTTCTATCAGGGAAATTACAGCATAAAAGCTGCCGATATCATGGAGGAAATGAATACCAAGGAATATACGGGGTTCCTCAGGAATGTATTTTTGGAGAGCAAATCCTTTCATATGCTGGTAATTCAAATTTCCCAATACCAGGATGATGAAGATGAAGATCGGCTTCCGCAGATATTAAGAAAATCTGATATCCAGAAGGTGGACTATGTAGCTAAGAGGGTGATAGG
>JBAVQO010000192.1:0-3291 GCA_049694135.1 Gillisia sp.
AAGATAATAGATAGCCGCGTAAAATCTGCTAATTTGTTATTTCATTCGCTGCAAAAAACTTCTTATCATATTCCCTTTTTTATCTCTGCGAGCGCCGTGGGAATTTACCCGGATTCGCTTGAAAAATTGTATTATGAGGATAATGAAAGCGTAGACGATTCGTTTCTGGGGGAAGTGGTAGTGCGTTGGGAAGCTGCAGCAGATCAGTTTAAAAATGCAGATATAAAGGTTGCTAAAGTTCGTACCGGGATGGTTCTGGCAAAAGAAGGCGGTGCGCTGCCCAAACTTAAAGATCCTGCCGCTTTTAATATCGGTGCTCCCTTAGGAAGCGGCAAACAATGGCAGTCCTGGATCCATATTGACGATCTTGTTCATATTTATTTACATATTCTTGAGCAGAAGTTAGATGGAGTTTATAATGCGGTTGCTCCCAATCCGGTTACTAACAAAGAACTGACCCTGGAAATAGCAGAAAGATTGGGGAAATCTGTATGGCTTCCCAATGTTCCCTCTGTGGCACTACAATTAGTTCTGGGCGATATGTCTCAAGTGGTGCTTTCCAGCCAACTGGTAAGTTCAGATAAAATAGAACAGTCGGGCTATTCCTTTATCTTCAAAAATATTCAAAAAGCGCTGGCCGATTTGCTGTAAAACCTGTTTTATAGGTTGTTCACTCTAAGCACCCCACTTTATTTCTGTACAGCTTTAATGTCCAGTTTCAACTCAATATCGTCGCTTACAAATTTATCTCCAAGGCCATCGAAAATGGTTTTGGACATATAATTGATTCCCCATTTTGTTCGATCTATGGTAAAGACTTCACTACTAAGCCGTAAAGTGTCATTTTCAACAGAAATTTTCACCGGGAACTCGATGTTTTTAGTAATGCTTTTCATAGTCAAGTTTCCTTCGAGATAGGATTCATTGCTTCTTTGTACCATTCCCGTTACTTCAAAAGTAGCCTCGGGAAATTTATTCACATCAAAGAAATCGCCTTCTTTACCCGGAACGGTTCCTTTTAGGTGGTTTTCCAATTTCTCTTTGTATTCTCCTTGCAGGTCGGTATCTGTGATGCTGGTCATATCCAGAATTACAGTTCCATTTGTTATACGGCTGCCTGTAATTTTAAAGAAACCATTTTTAACCTCGATGGTTCCGGTATGGAAGCCAGTGGGTTTTGAACCTTTCCAGTAGATTTTAGAGGCCTCCCTTTGAACAACGTATTCGGTAGCCGGGGAGTTTTCTGCAGTTATTTCTTTTGCATTCTGCATTTTTGCGGCTTCAGCTTTGTTTTTGCAGCCTGAAAAGCTCACAATAATCGTTAAGAGTATGAAAGCGTACATCGATTTTTTCATCTTTCTGTTTTTGCCGTGAAAATACATTTTTTCGGCCTTGCTTCAGAAAAAATCTTTCAAAGGCTTCGGTGACATTTTGACATTTTTGAATTAATTGGCAGTACTTTTGACTTTAATTGAAAAAATAAAATTTTCTGAGAAATGAATAGAGATAACGAAAATAATAACCAGGAGTTCAATTCTGAAGAACCGGTGAAGGAAAGGGTAGAAGAGATACTTGAGGATGCCATAGATGAAGTGGAGCAGGAAGAAAACAAAGAGGGAGAAGACCTTTCTGAAAAAGAGCAGCTAAGAACCGATCTGGAAAAAGAAAAAGATAAATTCTTACGTCTTTTTGCCGAATTCGAAAATTATAAAAGACGTACTTCCAAAGAGAGGTTAGAACTTTTCAAAACCGCTAACCAGGAAGTGATGTCCGCCATGTTACCCGTGTTAGATGATTTTGATAGAGCTTTAAACGAGATAAAAAAAGCAAAGGATAAGAATCTTTTAAAGGGAGTAGAACTTATTCATAATAAATTCCGGGAAACCTTAAAGAGCAAAGGGCTGGAATCTATGAAAGTGGAACCAGGCGACGATTTTGATGCCGATATTCACGAGGCCATCACACAAATCCCGGCTCCATCCGATAAATTAAAAGGCAAGATCGTTGATGTAGTAGAAAAAGGATACAAACTGGGAGAACGAATTATTCGATTTCCTAAAGTAGTAACCGGGAAATAGGCCACTTTTTTAATTTACAAAATCACGAAATGAAACAGGATTATTACGAAATTTTAGGACTTACAAAAAATGCGACCAAGGCAGATATAAAAAAGGCCTACCGCAAAAAAGCCATTGAATTTCACCCCGATAAAAATCCGGGAGACGCCCATGCAGAGGAGATGTTTAAAAAGTCGGCAGAAGCTTATGAGGTTTTAAGCAATGATGATAAGCGTGCCAAATATGACAGATTTGGTCACCAGGCCTTCGAAGGAGGCTTTGGCGGCGGAGGTGGAATGAATATGGACGACATATTCAGCCAGTTCGGTGATATTTTTGGTAGCGGCTTTGGCGGTGGTGGCTTTTCAGGCTTCGGCGGTTTTGGCGGCGGCGGCCAGCGCAGGGTTAAAGGCAGCAACCTGCGAATTCGTGTGAGTTTAACCTTAGAAGAGATTGCCAACGGGGTAGATAAAAAAATCAAGGTAAAAAGAAAAGTTCAGGCTCCCGGAACCACTTATAAAACCTGTAGTACATGTAACGGTACCGGGCAGGTTACCCGTGTAACCAACACCATTTTAGGAAGAATGCAAACCGCTTCGCCTTGTACCACCTGTGGTGGCAGCGGACAAATTATAGACCACAAACCCGCTGATGCCGATGCACAGGGATTAAAAGTTAAAGAAGAAACCGTTTCCATAAAAATTCCTGCAGGAGTAGAGGATGGAATGCAGGTTAAAGTTCCTGGAAAAGGAAATGAAGCTCCCGGAAACGGAGTAGCAGGAGATTTACTGGTGGCTATTGAAGAAAAAGCGCACCCGACCTTGCAGAGGGAAGGCGATAATCTTCATTACGATCTTTACATAAGCTTCTCTGAAGCCGCTTTGGGATCCTCTCGTGAAATTGATACCGTTACAGGAAAAGTGCGAATAAAAGTAGATGAAGGAGTGCAATCGGGTAAAATCTTACGTCTTCGCGGTAAAGGAATCTCTAATCTTAACGGCTACGGAAAAGGAGATTTACTGGTTCACGTAAACGTCTGGACTCCTAAAATACTAAATCGCGAACAAAAAGAATTTTTCGAAAAGATGGCTGATGATGAGAATTTTCAGCCCAATCCGGAGAAAAGCGATAAGTCATTTTTTGAAAAAGTAAAAGATATGTTTTCTTAAACATTCTCTTTTAATATAATTTTTATATATTTGAGTATCACTAAAAACTTTGGTGATAATTTTTC
>JBAVQO010000193.1:0-3545 GCA_049694135.1 Gillisia sp.
AACATCTGGAAGCAAAACGACTGGAGGAAAGAACAAATTTCGACCTGGAAATGATCCGGGAACTCGGCTATTGCTCGGGTATTGAAAATTATTCGCGCTATTTGGATGGTCGTTTACCCGGCACCCGCCCTTTCTGTTTGCTTGATTATTTCCCAGATGATTATTTAATGATTGTAGATGAGAGCCATGTTACCATTCCGCAGGTACATGCGATGTATGGCGGCGACCGTTCGCGAAAAGAAACACTGGTAGACTATGGCTTCCGACTTCCGGCAGCGATGGATAACCGTCCTTTAAAATTCGAAGAATTTGAAGCACTTCAGAATCAGGTGATCTACGTAAGTGCCACGCCGGCAGATTATGAATTACAAAAATCTGAAGGTGTTTACGTGGAGCAGGTAATTCGTCCTACGGGACTTCTAGATCCGGAAATCGATGTACGGCCGAGTTTGAACCAGATAGATGATTTAATTGAAGAGATTCAGGTACGGGCAGAAAAAGACCAACGCGTATTGGTAACTACTCTTACCAAACGCATGGCCGAAGAACTTACCAAATATCTAACCCGAATTAATGTGCGCTGCCGTTATATTCATTCTGATGTGGATACGCTGGAACGGGTAGAAATCATGAATGACCTGCGTCGGGGCATTTTTGATGTACTGATTGGAGTAAACTTATTGAGAGAGGGGCTGGATTTACCGGAAGTTTCACTGGTTGCGATTTTAGATGCAGATAAAGAAGGATTTCTTAGAAGTAACCGTTCCCTTACTCAAACCATTGGGCGTGCGGCCCGTCATTTAGAAGGAAAAGCTATCATGTATGCCGATAAGATTACCGATAGTATGCAAAAAACCATAGATGAAACCGAATACCGAAGAGAAAAACAGATACAGTATAATACAGATCATAACATCACTCCTACCGCGCTGGTTAAAAGCTTTAATAATATTCTGATCAGGAAGAAAATTGAGGAGCCTTACAAAGCGGAAACGGAACAGACACTGAAAGCTGCTGAAGAAGAAACCGCTTATTTTACTAAAGCCCAACTGGAACAACGTATTCGGAATAAACGTAAAGAAATGGAGAATGCCGCCAAGGAACTGGATTTCATGACGGCTGCGAGATTAAGAGATGAAATAAAGATGCTGCAGGGAAAAACGAAAGAAGTAAGTTAAACTTTACTAAAATTTCCCAATTAATACATTTAGCTCATTTCCAGTACATTAATTTCTGTATATTTAATATTCCAACTCTAAGAACCGGCAAATGCTATGACAGATAAAATCTGTTCATATGAAAATATTTGTCCTTTTTTCAGGGTTATTCCTGTGCTTTTTTGCGACCAAAGCTCAGGTAGGAATTGATACTTCAAGCCCGCAGGCGCAACTCGATGTGGTAGCATCGAACCCTCAGAGTCCATCGGTAAAAGATGGAATTCTAATTCCAAGAGTAGATAAATTTCCCCAGGCGAATCCTTCCGCAGAACAAAACGGAATGATGGTATTCCTAAATATCGCTTCCGGACAGCAGGCAAGCGGCTTTTACTTCTGGAACAACAGCACTCAAAAGTGGGAGACTCTTGGTGGAAGTAGTACTGGAAATTTCTATAAATCTAATACAACTGCAAGTCCAAATAACATTTCGGATCCTATGTTTCGCAATGGTGGTATTGGAATTGGGATCCAGGATCTTACCGCTAAGTTGCAGGTGTATCTTAATTCTTCCACCGACCTGGCGATAAAAAAGGGATTAGATATAGACAACAATAATCCCGCAACCGATAATCTCACCACCTATGGTATTGTGAGCGATAACCGAAGTGCAACCAACGGAAACAAGTACGGAATCAAAAACAATGTAGGTGGCATAGGCACGGGTATTCACTATGGAATATTCAATGAAAGTTATCAGAACACAGGTACCAATGACATCTATGGCATATTCAACCGTGTGGGAAAGACCTTTGGCGCCAACAGCAGTAATTACGGAATTTATAGTGAAATTGGTACTATTCAGGGACAGGGAACTATTTACGGAATTTACAGCTCTGCTTTTGGAAACAGCAGTTCCAAGGTTTATGCGGGATATTTTGTAGGGAAAGTGGGGATTGGCCTTACACCTGCTGAAGAATACATTCTACCTTCTACCCGGGGAAAAGATGAACAAATTTTGAGTACAGATGCTTCCGGAAACGTAAACTGGACATATAACAACAAGCGCAACTATTCTTCTACAGCCAGTGTAACAGGAGATTATATAATTCCCGATGAAGTTTCGACATTGAGAATTAACAATACTGTAGCATCTATAACTTTACCCCAGGCCAGCCTTAATAAAGGCAGAACTCTGATTCTGATCGCCTGGGATATTACCAATTCCAATCCAAAACCGATAAACTTTTTGAATGGCGATGATCTTTTTGATGTAATTAATAACACACAAATTTCCAGTATAGCGGCCAACACTATTTATACCATTCAGAGCGCCGGCAATCGATGGATTGTGATTAATACCTATAAAAAAACACCGTAAAAAACGGTGTTTCTTTGCATTGGCGGTTCTTTAATATTAAGAAATTTCAATCATTCTTTTTGCCTGAACTTTAGCCTCTTCACGCTTTGGAAGATTGATTTCTAAAACTCCGCTATTGTAAGAAGCAGATATTTCCTGACTGTTTACGGATTCCGGAAGACTGAAAGCACTTTTAAAGTTGTTGTAATTGAATTCTTTTCGGGTAAATTTTCCATTTTTTTCTGAAGACTCATTTTCAGATTTAGTTTCAGAAGAAATGGTCAAAATATCATTGTCTAATTCAATGTTGAAATTTTCCTTTTTCATTCCCGGAGCAGCAACAAATACCTGGAAATTATCATCGTTTTCCTGAATATTTACAGCAGGAATGCTGGTACCAATACTGTTTACGTTTGTAGTTCCTCCTAACCAATCGGTTTTAAACATATCATCAAAAACCGATGGCAGCCAATTTGCCTGATTGTTTTTAATAAGTGTCATAGCTTTTATAATTTTAGTTTTACTTATATTTTCTGTATTCCCATAGCAATTCAAAGTCCATTTTATAATTTTATGACTTTTTGTCGCTTTTACTGCAAATTATAGCGTCAATTTGTCGGTATCCTAGCGAATGAATGTTATACATGCAAGGAAATGGGGTGAACAGGACAGATTTGTATACTTTTATAATTCATTCCATTAAATATTATGAAGCAACTTTACTATCGAACTCTCTCCTTCTTTAATGTCGTAGAAAGTAATATAGCTTTTTACCCTACTGTCCTTGCTCTTTTCGGCTTTTTCTTTGCGGGGTTAATGATTTACCTTGAAGATCTGGGAATTTCGAAATATCTTATAGACCACGTGCCTATTCTGGTAGTCGATAACGGCGATACGGCCATGACAATTTTGAGCGCCCTAATCTCGGGGCTGATTTCGGTGGTGGTGTTCAGCTTTTCAATGGTGATGCTTTTATTGAGCCAGGCATCCAGCAACTATTCTCCCCGTTTACTTCCGGGACTGATTTCAGA
>JBAVQO010000194.1:0-1682 GCA_049694135.1 Gillisia sp.
GACCCAGGTTGCTGGAATGAGTAGTTTCCCATTTTAAGTCGGGATTTGCTGTGTTTGCAGCAAGCAGCCCGGTTCCAAAAGGGGTGGCCGAGGCAGCATAGATCGAAGTATAAGCATAGTTCGGCACACTCTGGTTCCCCACCGCACCATATCCAAGCCGCAGTTTCAAGTTGTTAATCGTTTTACTGTCCTTCAAGAATTCTTCATTAGAGATCCTCCAGGCCAAAGCTGCTGAAGGAAACCAGCCCCATCTATTCTCTTTTGCAAATTTCGATGAGCCATCATAGCGCAAAGTTGCTGTCAAGAGATATTTATCTTGAAAAGAGTAGAAAGCTCTAGCAAAATAGGAGTTTAAGGAACTTTCATAGCTGGAGTTGGAGTTGCGGGCTGTAGTAGCATCACCCGCATTAAGATCTGTAGCCCCATTGGTCAGGTAACCCGAGCGATAGCCATACAGGCTTTCATAGAAAGATTCCTGATATTCCTGTCCTAAAATAGCGTTGATGCTATGATCTCCGAATGTACGATCATAGGTAAGGACATTGCGAAAATTATGATATTTATTATAATTTTTTGTCCTGGTTCCTTCCCTGATATCATTTACTATGGCTCCAAATTTATAGGAAGGATTGAAAGTATAGCCATTAGACACCCCATAATCCAGAGAATATTCAGATCGAAGTTTAAGGCCTTTAAAAAGATCTATTTCTGCATAAGTATTAGCCCTGATACCCGCATTTTCGCTTCGATTCTCGCGGATGCTAGCTAAACCTACCGGGTTATTTTGAGTAAATTCGTCCGTCACGGGTCCATCAAAAGTTCCATCGGCATTGCGTACGGCAACATTCGGCGTTTGTCGCAATGCAGTAAGAATTAATGACTGATCTGAAAATGTGGTGGTCTGATGCAGATTATTGAACGCAAAATTCACCCCCACCTTTAGATAGTCCTTTACCTGCGAATCAAAGACCCCTCGTAGGTTAAATCGATCAAAGGAAGATCCGAGGGCGATCCCTTCCTGGTCCAGGTAACCTGCGCTCATAGCATAGGTGTTTTTTGAATTTCCTCCAGAAATTGAAAGGTTATGACTTTGCATCATAGCTCTTGTGAACATTTCGTCCTGCCAATCGGTTCCCTCCCCTAATAGATCAGGACGAATAAATTCGGGATCTTGCTGAACAATTCCCAGCTCGGCTCTCGTATTCTTCAGTATCGCGTACTCCTGAAGATTGAGCATATCCAATTTTGTAGGTAATTCCTGAAATCCCACATAACTGTTGAGATTGATAGTGGATTCTCCTTCCTTACCTCTTTTGGTTGTGATGAGGATAACCCCATTGGCGGCTCTCGATCCGTAGATCGCAGTGGCAGAAGCATCTTTTAGGATGTCAATAGAAACAATATCGGCAGGGTTAATGGAGGCAAATGCACTTTGACCGGATTGCCCGGTATTACTATCAACTATTACTCCGTCGATTACAAAAATAGGTTCGTTAGAACCTGTAATTGAACTAATACCACGAATCCGAATTGAAGAGCTCGCTCCCGGAGCTCCACTGTTTTGCTGAATTTGAACGCCGGCAGCACGACCTTGTAGTACCTGATCAACCGTGGTGGGAATAGATTCGTCTAACGCATCTTCAGAAACAGACACTACTGCCCCAGTAACATCACTTCTCTTC
>JBAVQO010000195.1:0-1936 GCA_049694135.1 Gillisia sp.
TCTATCAAAAATAAAGGTGCAGCAGCGGAGAGTTCAGTTAACTTATACAATTCGGTGGAACAAGCGTAGGCTATTTCAAAAATTATTTTTCCTGAAATAGTTTATCAACAGATTCATAGAGTTGCTCTACATCAAAAGGTTTGGGTAAAAATGCGTCAGCCCCGGAGCCTTCTGCTATAGAGGGATTGGCATGAGCAGACATTAACAGAACCGGAATGTTTTTGGTTTCCGGACTGGCTTTTAAATCCGTGCAGAGGTCGACGCCATTACCGTCCGGTAACATAATATCCAGGACAATGAGATCGGGAAGTTCTGCGGTAATAGTGTCTGTAAATGAGGTGGCATTAGAAAATGCTTTTACCTCGTATTCTTTATCCTTCAGGAGAAAGAACATGAGGTCCCGCAGTCCATAATCATCTTCAACTAAAAAAATTTTTGCCATTACGTAATAGAGAAAGTTCAAATATATTATCCTGAGACGGTCTTAGATGCAACATTTTGTTAAAAATAAACTTTAAAAAAGTTAAATGGATTTGGGTAAAGGAAGAGTAAAATAAAATTCAGATCCTTTGCCTGCCTCGCTGTTTACACCTAGATCTCCCTGGTGGGCATCTATAATCTGTTTGGTGATGTAAAGTCCCAACCCGAGACCATTGATTCCTTTGGTAGATTCTGCTCTGTAAAAGCGGCTAAAAACCTGCTTTTGTTGTTGTTCAGTCAGCCCTATTCCTTCATCTTTAACACTCACCCGAACCCTGTCTTGTTCAATAGAGAGATCGAGATACACTTTGTGTCCGAGAGGGGAATACTTTACCGCATTGCTAAGAAGATTGCTGAAGACCTGTTCCAAACGTTGCTTATCAGCTTCTATCATGACGGGTTTCTCATCCAGATTGGTTAAGAGTTCGTGGCTGGGGTTGCCATGTTCAAAAGTCTCGGCGACATCCAAAAGCATTTCCTTAAGGTCGAATTCCTGGTAATTAAAATCCAATTTTCCGGCTTCTATGCGCGACATATTCAATAAATCATCGATAAGAATATGAATTTTATTGGCATGTTCAATGGTCTTAGCCAGAAAAACTCTTGAAGAAGGGTCACTTATTTTCTTATCCAGTATCTGGAGATATCCCTTGACTGTTGTGAGTGGCGTTTTTAATTCGTGACTCGCCAGTGCAATAAATTCATCTTTCTTATTATTTAAAGCATTCACTCTCTCAAAAAGCCTTGAATTTTCGAGGGTAATAGCGGCCTGTGCCGCAACGCTCATAATGATGGTTTCCTGTTCCTGCTGAAAAATCTCCTTTTGCGGATGTCCAAAAATGATTGCTCCTATAACTTTTCCGGAAGAAGAAATAACCGGAATCTTCATAAAACTTTTTATGGAAAACGGTTTATTATCGAGATCTTTTAAAGTGTGGTCTAGAAAAGATGGGATATCCTGGCTAATATCATTTTCACGAATAACAACAGTTTCTTCCAGAAAATGCCGGAATTCGGGTGTTTCCACTTTTATAAAGCCTTCTTTAGGGATTCCTGAAACTTTAGAAAGAATAAAAGATTCTCCATTTTCGTTTTCGGTGCTATAAAAGAAAGCCCCAAATTCTGCTCCCGAAAGAAGAGTGCAGGCATCGCAGACCTTTTGCAGCACAGATTCCACATCCAGATTCGAGGAAATATCTTTACCCACAGAATTCAGGATCTGAAGTTTATGATTGTATGCTTTTATTCTCTCCCTGTATCGTATTTGTTCTTCATTATTACGGGCAATTTTTGAAGCGCCAATAATTTTTCCGTGGGAATCCTTTATAGGAGAAACCTTGAGCGAAATCGGGATTTCCTTACCGCTTTTGGAAACCCGCCACGTTTCAAAAAGATCGGTTTCTTTACCATTTCTGATGTTTCTTAAAATATTCTCTTCTTCGTAAAGCCGATTTTG
>JBAVQO010000196.1:0-1688 GCA_049694135.1 Gillisia sp.
TTGAACACCTGTCTCCCTGCGCAAACATATACGTATTGCCCAGGAAAATGAACAAAATCCAGAAACAGAAAGAATTAGAAAATCTCATACCATAAGAACCAGCGTGTGCAAATTAAAAAATTCGTTCAACTTACACCCCGCGGTTTTCGACAACTTTGCAGGAAAAAGCCTGAAAATGTTTATCTTTGCAAGTCTAACGTAAGAATTACGACTACTCAATAAAAAGCGCTATGAAGATAGACAATTTAGATAATGAAATAGAAGAAATAGGCAATGCACATATTAGTGCAGGTGCGCAAACTCCTATAAGAAAAGACGCCTTTGAATTAAGCGATTCTGAAAAGATTACATTGATAAATAAAGATGTACGGCATATTTTACAAACGCTGGGAATGGATCTTGAAGACGATAGTTTGAAGGGAACACCCCAAAGAGTTGCTAAAATGTTCGTCAATGAAATTTTTTCAGGATTAAATCCCAAAAATAAACCCAGAGCTTCTACCTTCGAAAATAAGTACAGATATGGTGAAATGCTTGTTGAAAAAAACATAACCATTTATTCTACTTGCGAACACCATTTATTACCCATTGTGGGCCGTGCTCACGTTGCCTACATTTCTAACGGAAATGTTATAGGTCTTTCCAAAATGAACAGGATAGTAGATTATTTTGCCAAGAGACCACAGGTACAGGAACGAATGACCATGCAAATTGTTCAGGAATTGCAAAAAGCCCTCGGCACAGAGGATGTGGCTTGTGTGGTAGATGCGAAACACCTGTGCGTGAATAGCCGCGGAATTCGGGATATTGAAAGCAGCACTGTTACCAGTGAATTTGGTGGGGCTTTTAAAAATAAAGAGACTAAAAGGGAATTTTTAGACTACATAAAATTAGATACGACCTTTTAAAAAAATTCATCACTACACCTAAAATTTATGGCGCTTTATAAAGAACAAGCTCTAAAAATCTACAATTCGATCTCCGGGAAAAAAGAACTTTTCAAACCCATTAATGAAGGACACGTGGGAATGTACGTCTGTGGCCCCACGGTCTACAGCAATGTTCACTTAGGAAATTGCCGTACATTTATTTCTTTTGATCTTGTTTTTAGATATCTCAAGCACCTGGGATATAAAGTGCGTTATGTTCGGAATATTACCGATGCCGGCCACCTGGAAAATGACGCGGATTCCGGTGAAGATCGAATCGCAAAAAAAGCCCGCCTGGAACAAATTGAACCCATGGAAGTGGTTCAACGTTATACCATAGATTTTCACAACATCCTTCAGAAGTTTAACAATTTGCCTCCCAGTATCGAACCAACTGCGACGGGTCATATTGTAGAACAGATAGAGACCATTAAAAAAATTTTGGATAAAGGACTGGCTTATGAAGTGAATGGTTCTGTTTATTTTGATGTCTTTAAATACAATAAATCTCACGATTACGGAAAATTGAGCGGGAGAGATATTGAAGATATGATCGCCAACACCCGCGAACTTGCCGCGCAAAGCGATAAAAAAAATCCGCAGGATTTTGCCCTTTGGAAAAAAGCCGAACCCCAGCATATTATGAGATGGCCTTCCCCCTGGAGTGACGGATTTCCCGGTTGGCATCTGGAATGCACCGTTATGAGCACGAAGTACCTGGGAGAAGAATTTGACATCCACGGAGGGGGAATGGACCTG
>JBAVQO010000197.1:0-8857 GCA_049694135.1 Gillisia sp.
GCCATAGGAAATCCAGGGCAATGACAGGCCAGACCATTTGTTGTCGCCCGGTTTGGGGATATTTGGCTGCCCTTCACCTTTTATAGGAAGTCCTAATTTTTCATTTAAATGCATCCGGTACAACCCGTCTATAAATTTTTGAGGATTGTCTTTGTAATGATTGTAAATAAGTTCTACCACCCCAACATTTGAAGAAAGAACTACTGCCTGCGAAGCGGTAATTTTTCCGAAGCCTCCGTGGTGCGCATCCCGAACAGGATATCCCATCACGCGAATCATACCATCTTTGGTATCTACCACGGTATTGGTATCTATCACCTTGTCTTCCAGCGCCACCACCATCGACATCAGTTTAAAAGTTGAACCTGGCTCATTGGTTTCCCCTACGGCATAATTCAATTTTTCAAAATAATTTCCATCTGAAGTTCTTCCAAGGTTGGAAATGGCTTTTACTTCACCTGTTTTGGTTTCCATTACCACCACAGAACCGTGATCTGCCTTATATTTTTCGAGTTGTGCCAACAACGCATGGTGCGCGATATCCTGAATATTTACATCGATAGTAGAAATAACATCGTAACCATCTTTAGGCTCCACTTCATTATTGTCGCTTATGGGTTTCCACTCCCCCTGAGAGATTTTTTGTTTGAGCCGGTGCCCATCGGTGCCGTCCAAAAAAGGACCGAAAGCCCCTTCTAAACCGGCGCGCACATAATGCCCATCGGCATCCTTTCTTTCGTAACCTACGGTTCGTGCAGCCATTGCCCCGAGCGGATGTTCTCTCACCGTGCGTTGCTCTACAATCAAACCTCCTTTATAAGCCCCTTTATTTAAAATGGGAAAGCTCTTTATCTTCAAATAATCTGAATATCCCAGGCCCCTGGCTATTAAAAAATAGCGATGTTTATTAGCTCTTGCCGTCCGCAATTCCTGAGACCATTGTCCCGGAGATTTCCCCAGCATGGCGGAGAGCTTTTTTGATAGTGCACCTACATTTTCTTCGAACAACTCGTTGGAAACTGTTACCGCATCAAACCGGATATCATATTTAGGAACCGAAGTTGCCAGCAGGTTTCCTTTAGCATCATAAAGATTGCCACGATTAGCAGGAATAGTAAAATTCTTAAAGACGGTTTCCTGTGCCATCTTTTTATATTTATCGCCTTCTACAAATTGAATATTGAGAAGCTGAATAGCCACTGCCACCGCAAAGATGAAAATACATCCTGCCACAAAGTACATTCTGTTTAATATGTTCTTTTCGGTAGTTGCCACGCTTAATCTTCTATTTTTACTTTTATTTTATGTGGAGGTGTTTCCGAAGGTTTTATACCTCTTGCCGCCATTTTATTTGTAAGGTTCGATTCCATTTTTAATCGCATAAGAGCTGAACGATTGTCCAAGAATTCGCTTCTCAGCTCCAGCACCTGCCCGTTTAATTTTGCTATCTCATGCACTTTTCGTTCGGCACTGTGTGAACAGGCAATCATTATAATAGCAAGCACGGTACAAAAAACAATAAACCGCCAGTTTTTAATGGCGTCGTCGTTAATAAGAAAATTGGCCTTTAAAATGTTATAAATCCCCTTTTTCATCTTTATGAGAAACTTTAAAGTTTTTTCGCAATTCTCAGTTTTGCACTTCGTGCACGGTTATTGTTTTTTATCTCTTCGGAAGAAGGAACTATTAGCCCTCCTACTTTTTTAAACGGAACCGAAATATTTCCGTAGAAATCCTTTTCCGGCTCTCCTTCAAAAAGGCCACTTCTTATATATCTTTTAACCAGCCTGTCTTCCAGAGAGTGATAAGAAATAAGGCTTAATCTTCCATTTTTCACTATCAATTCTTCCGTCTGCAACAAAAACTCCTTTAAAGCTTCTATTTCATGATTCACTTCAATGCGAATCGCCTGGTAAATCTGAGCCAAAATCTTATTCTCTTTTTCCTTGAACAAAAGCGGCCGAAGAATTTCATTCAACTGTTCACTGCTTTCTATTGGTTGACTCTCGCGCGCTTTTACAATTTCTGCAGCAAGGCGCGGCGCATTTTTTAGATCGGCATAGTCATAAAACATCTTCTTCAGCTTCTCTTCATCATATTCATTAATCACTTCAAAAGCGCTCAATTTGCCGGACTGATCCATCCGCATATCCAGCCTCGCTTCAAACCTGGTAGAAAATCCGCGCTCTGCCACGTTGAACTGATGCGAGGAAACTCCAAAATCCCCCAAGATTCCATCTACCTGTTTAACTCCATGAAACCGCAAAAAACGTTTTATGAAGCGGAAGTTTTCGTTAATCAGAGTGAATCGATTGTCGTCTATTGAATTTGAAAGCGCATCTATGTCCTGATCGAAAGCGAAGAGCCGGCCATTTTCGCCAAGCCTGCTTAAAATTTCCCGGGAGTGGCCGCCGCCACCAAAAGTTACATCCACATAAACTCCCTCGGGCCGAATATTCAATCCGTTAACCGATTCCTGAAGCAATACAGGGTTATGATACTCCATCAAATTCATCGTTACCCATCACATCCTCAGCCAACTCTGCAAAATCATCGGCTGCAGCATCAATGGCATTTTCATACTTTTCTTTATCCCAGATCTCAACGATATTTATTGCCGAAGACAATACGATCTCTTTGCCGATAGCAGCAAAGCTTACCAGGTCTTTCGGGATTAGCAACCGGCCATTGGTATCCACTTCTATGGTTTTTACCCCGGCGGTAAACCTTCTAATAAAATCGTTGTTTTTCTTTTTAAAACGGTTAAGACCGTTTATTTTTTGCATCAGTTTATTCCATTCTTCCATAGGATACAACTCCAGGCAAGATTGAAAAACCGAACGTTTTAAAACAAAACCTTCCTGCAACATCGGCGACAACTGCTTTTTTAATGCGGCAGGCAGCATCAGGCGACCTTTCGCATCTACTTTGCATTCGTATGTCCCAATAAGATTTACCACAAGTAAGGTTTATAGTTTCAAATATATTGAAATTATTACCACATTTTACCACATTTTACCACTTTGTTTATAAATTTTTTCACATACTAGCTTGAAAACCTTCTTAATAGCGCTATTTTATTAGCATTCAGCAGGTTGAAAAAAGGAGATATTTTTTCAAAAAAATAATAGATTTTAAAGGGAATTTTTAAACAAAAACCTTTATTGAAAAATATAGCGTATTGCTCAAAAATGATTATACTTGTACTGAAATCGCTATATTTGCGATTGCTAACCGCAAAGGGTATCCATGAAACATGATATAAAGCAAGAAGGAAAGTTTACTTACCTGGAAAAAGGGGAAGGTACTCCAATCGTTATTTTGCATGGACTTATGGGAGGCTTAAGTAATTTTGATGGGGTGACTGATTTTTTTCCTGAAAAAGGTTACAAAGTTCTTATTCCCGAGCTTCCTTTATACAACATGTCTTTACTGAAAACCAGCGTTGGCACTTTCGCAAAGTATCTTCGGGATTTTATAAAACTTAAAGGCTTGAAAGAAGTAATATTACTGGGAAATTCTCTTGGTGGGCATATTGCTTTGTTATGCACCAAAATGTATCCCGAAATCGTGAAAGCTCTGGTTATAACTGGAAGTTCGGGACTTTACGAGAACGCCATGGGAGAAAGTTATCCGCGCCGTGGCGATTATGAGTTTATTAAAAAGAAGGCGCAAAACGTTTTTTATGATCCCGCCGTTGCAACCAAAGAAATTGTAGACGAGGTATATGTTACGGTAAGCGACCGCAACAAATTAATTAAGACCCTGGCCATAGCAAAAAGCGCTATTCGCCATAATATGGCAAAAGACCTGCCTAAAATGATTACTCCCACCTGCATCATCTGGGGAAAGAACGACAATGTTACACCAGCTGAAGTAGCTGAAGATTTCGACCGCCTGCTTCCGGATTCAGATCTATATTGGATCGACAAATGCGGGCATGCTGCTATGATGGAACACCCGGAACTGTTCAACGAACTTCTCTTTACCTGGCTTCAGAAGCGGGGATTTTAATACGTTACCAATGAAAATTTCATCGGCAGAATTCGTAATTAGCAACAGCGATGTTTCCAAATGCCCCAACAGTTTGTTACCTGAATATGCCTTTATAGGCAGGAGCAACGTGGGGAAATCTTCTCTTATCAATATGCTTACGGGCCGTAAAAGCCTTGCCAAAATATCAGGAAAGCCAGGCAAAACCCAGTTAATTAATCACTTTCTCATCAACGACAGTTGGCACCTGGTGGATTTACCGGGATATGGATATGCACAGGTTTCAAAATCGGTAAAAAAGACTTTTCAAAAATTTATCACGGCTTATTTTGAACAGCGCCAACAAATGTTATGCGCCTTTGTTCTGGTAGACAGCCGGCACGACCCTCAACCTATTGACCTGGAGTTTATGCAATGGCTTGGGGAAAAGGAGATTCCTTTTTGTATCATTTTCACCAAAGCAGATAAACTAAAGGGAAAAAAGCTGGAGAAAAACATTGAAAATTATAAGCAGATTATGCTGGAGAGCTGGGCGGAAATGCCGAAGTATTTCATAACCTCTTCACAAGCCGGAATAGGACAAGAAGAGGTATTAAACTACATTGAAGAAATCAATAAGCAGTTTTTAGGGGCATAAACCATCAAAAAGTACTTCCAAAAAAGACTTCTTTCTTTTATAAATAAAAACTGCCCGGAACATAGCTATTCCAGGCAGCATATAATAAAATTGAACACTACTTTCTTTTAAAGCGCAGCTACATGCTTTGCTAAACTAGATTTTAAATTGGAAGCTTTATTATCGTGAATGATATTTTTCTTAGCCAATTTATCAATCATAGAAACTACAGAAGGATATAAAGTTTCAGCTTCTTTTTTATCGGCTTCACGTAGTTTTTTGATAGCGTTTCTTGTAGTTTTATGCTGGTAGCGGTTACGAAGTCTTTTAGACTCATTGCTACGAATTCTCTTTAACGCTGATTTATGATTTGCCATTACAAATACTATTTAATTAATTTTTTAAAGTAGTCCGTAGGGGAATCGAACCCCTGTTACCAGGATGAAAACCTGGCGTCCTAACCCCTAGACGAACGGACCATTTTTTGCTTAAATGCGGATGCAAAAATACAACTATTTTTTAATGCCGCAAATGTTGTTCTGTTTTTTTGAAGAATAATTAAAAAACCTCTAATTACCCTTAGTTAATAAGGCTTCGCGCTTGTATCCGTCCGGGTTGAACTTCAAAAAAATTCTTTTAATATGCTTTTGCAAAGAGCACCCGACGCGAAGAAGGCTTTCCTGTCAAAATACAAACCCCTTTCTCCTCTTTGGCATTCAAAGGAATACAACGAATGGTAGCTTTGGTTTTTTCCTTGATTTTTAATTCGGTTTCTGAAGTACCATCCCAATGTGCGGAAATAAATCCTCCTTTTGTTTTTAATACTTCTTTAAATTCCTCGAAAGTATCCACAGGGGTTATATGTGAATTTCTGAAATCTTCGGCTTTTTTGTAAAGGCTTTTCTGGATCTCCTTCAGTAATCCAGGAATTTTTTCTATTATTTCATCCTGGGCAACAAATTCTTTAGTCAGGGTATCACGACGGGCTAGTTCTACACTTCCTTTTTCCAAATCTTTAGGACCTATCGCAATTCTTAATGGAACACCCTGTAATTCATATTGCGCAAATTTCCACCCGGGTTTTTGGGTATCCCGATTGTCGTATTTGACCGACACACCCGCAGCTCTCAATTTTTTGACCAAATCTTCGGCTACTATATCGATCTGCTGCAATTGTTCTTCTCCTTTGTAAATAGGCACAATAACTACCTGAATAGGTGCAAGATTGGGCGGCAGCACAAGGCCGTTGTCATCGCTATGCGTCATTATTAAGGCACCCATTAACCTTGTGGAAACTCCCCACGAAGTTGCCCAAACATACTCCAGGTTTCCTTCATTTGTGGCAAATTTAACATCAAAAGCTTTGGCAAAATTCTGACCTAAAAAATGAGAAGTTCCTGCCTGTAACGCTTTTCCATCCTGCATCAATGCTTCTATACAATAGGTTTCTACAGCCCCTGCAAAGCGTTCATTTTCAGACTTAGTTCCTTTTATTACAGGAATCGCCATAAAATTTTCGGCAAATTCAGCATATATATCGTTCATTAGTTTTGCCTCCTGTACAGCTTCTTCTCGCGTGGCGTGGGCAGTGTGCCCTTCCTGCCATAAAAATTCGGCTGTTCTTAAAAACAAACGGGTTCTCATTTCCCAGCGCACCACGTTAGCCCATTGGTTAATCAAGATAGGTAAATCCCTATACGATTGTATCCATCCTTTATAGGTATTCCAAATGATAGCCTCCGACGTTGGACGCACTATTAATTCTTCTTCGAGTTTGGCTTCGGGATCTACTATTAATTTCGTAGGATCGTCAGGATTGGTCTTTAACCGGTAGTGAGTAACCACCGCGCATTCCTTCGCAAAACCTTCCGCATTTTTTTCTTCGGCTTCAAAAAGGCTTTTTGGAATAAACAGCGGGAAATAGGCATTCTGGTGTCCTGTTTCCTTGAACATCCTGTCCAGTTCTGCCTGCATTTTTTCCCAAATGGCGAACCCGTAAGGTTTAATGACCATACAGCCTCTAACTGCTGAATTCTCAGCCAAATCAGCCTTGACCACCAGTTCATTATACCATTTAGAATAATCTTCGTTGCGACTCGTTAATCTCTTACTCATTCCTTAAATTTGGCATAAATATTGTATCTTTTACTACCTAATGTTGTGCCAATGTTAAAGGTACAACAGGTTAGCGCAAAACTAACTATTTTTGTATTGTTCAACAATTAAATACACAGCTAATGAAACTTTATTATTACATATCGAAAAATCTACTTTCTTTCTTAGCTCCCGTATCGTTATTATTGTTGGCATCTTGCGGTTCTTATCAATATTCAGGTTATCAGTCCGACGGAATATATGGCGACAGCACCTCCAATAATGAAGAAGCCCGAAATGTTTCCCCTACCAATAACAGCGATTACTATAAGAGTTTATTTCAGGAAGAATCTGCCCTTTACGGAGACGTTATAGCAGAAGGTTCCATTTTTACAGATGTTGAAAGCTACACCTCTACAGGTGAATATAATGTTAACGATGAAAACACCGATTATATAGGTGGCAGTGCCCCCTGGGGAGAAGATCCAGATGAATATGCCGTAAATATTTATAACAACGGATATTATGGAATGTATGGATATCCCTATACCTACGGATATGGAAATCCTTATTATTATGGATATGGATTCCCTTACAATCCCTATTACTACGATCCTTACTTCGGATATGGATCTCCCTACGACTTCTATGGATCTCCCTATGGATATGGATATGGATACAGTTACGGCTACGGCATTGGTTTCGGCATTATAGTACATCCTTTCTTTTATGGTACCGGAGGATGGTATAATCCTTATTACTATTATGGAAACACCCGTGGTTTTGACTATAACAGCCATATTGCCTATAATAATGCCCGTCGAAACTCTTACTACGGAGACCGTTATTCCAACTACAACAGTGTTAGAAAAGCGGCTGACCTGGATGGCCGAAGAAGTTCTTCAACCTATTCAAGAAGTATCCGGAACCTAAGAAGTTCAGGTAATGGATATGGTGTAAGTCGTAGAACTTATTCAAGAGATTATAATCCCCGGTCAAGTATGAATACTTCCAGATCGAACAACAGAAGTTATAACAATTATAGCCGTTCTTCCAGAAGCAGTAATGGTACTTATCGTTCAAGTTCACCCGCAGTAAGACGTTCTGTACCTTCAACTACCCGAAGTTCAGGAACCACAAGAAGCTCTGGTACCACTACAAGAAGTTCCGGATCGAGCTCTAGAGGTTCAGGAAGAGGAAGAGGTTAATCATTTAATATTGCAGAAATAAAAACTTTATGAAAAAGCTATATTTATTAGTCATAGCCTTGTTGGCTATGACTTTTTCTCAGGCACAGGATATAACAGACGCCACAAGATATTCGACAGAAATGTTGTCGGGTACGGCACGTTTTAGAGCCTTAAGTGGCGCCTTCGGGGCCTTAGGAGGCGATTTATCTTCTTTGGAGATCAATCCGGCAGGGAGCGCTGTTTTCCTTAACAGTTATGCAACCGTTACCCTGGATTTTTCAAATTCTAAAAATGAAACGGCTTATTTCAACGGCTTCTCCTCAAACAGTAATTCGCAGGCTTACTTAAACCAGGCGGGCGGGGTCTTCGTTTTTAACAGTGTAGATCCTGAAAACGACTGGCAAAAATTCACCCTCGGCCTCAATTACAATCAGACCAACAATTTCGACGACAGTTTTATTGCCCAGGGAATCGGAAACACCTCAATTGACCAATATTTTCTTCAATATGCCAATGGAGTGCCTCTGGATTTACTTCAAACGCGGGATAATGAAACCGTTTCCGATCTCTATAAATATTTAGGAGAAAATGAAGGCTATGGAGCACAGCAGGCATTTTTAGGATATCAGGGATATATACTTAATCCTGATAGTGAAGACCCCAACAATACCAGTTATACCTCTGTTGTGGCGCCTGGAAGTTTTGATCAAACCTATTCCTATATCTCATCGGGAGTTAATGGAAAATTCTCTATCAATTTTGCCACAGCGTACAAAGATTTTCTTTACATGGGGCTTAATTTGAACGCCCATTTTCTTAACTACGATAAATCAACCCAACTTAGGGAAAGCAACAGTAATTCCGGAGCGGGACAGAATACTATAATATTTCGTGATAATTTAAGCACCACGGGTAATGGTTTTTCTTTTCAGCTGGGAGCTATTGGGAAAGTCAATGATCATTT
>JBAVQO010000198.1:0-4094 GCA_049694135.1 Gillisia sp.
CCGGAAACTTTTTGTCCCCAGGCCTCGAAAACGGAAACCACATCGAGTTTTTTGCCTTTATGACATCCGGAAGCGATTGTTCCTCCATATACCAATATAGCAGGACGGTTGATGCGCAAAATGGCCATCAGGGCGCCCGGCATATTCTTATCGCAGCCAACAACAGTAACCAGAGCGTCGTATGACATTGCATGGATAACAGTTTCGATAGAATCTGCAATAATATCACGCGACGGTAAAGAGTAGCGCATCCCCGGAGTTCCCATAGAAATCCCGTCGCTCACCCCAATGGTGTTGAAAATGAGACCTACGAGATCGTTGGCGTTACATCCCTTTTTAACCAATTCTGCCAGATCGTTTAGGTGCATATTACAGGGATTCCCTTCGTATCCTGTACTTGCAATCCCTACAAAAGGTTTTTTAAAATCTTCTTTGGTAAGACCTACTGCATGCAACATTGCCTGCGAAGCCGGTTGGGAATCATTTTGAGTAAGAATTTTACTGAATTTATTCTCCATTATCTTTTTAACATCTGAAATTTGCTTAAAATTACTTTTAAACATACTTCAGGTGGAAGAGATAAAGAATCAATAATTATTTTCAGAAGAAAGAAAATAATTACAATTTATTGATATTCAGAGAATTGAAATGAGTTATTTTACGATCGCTGAAGATGGGAAATAGAGAAGAAAAGCCCCTAAAATGGGATATTTAGGGGCTCTTTATATTTATTTCAGTGGGAGAGAACGGAGTCTTTCTTTTTTCTGATTTCTTCCAAAGCAAGATTATCTTTACTTCCAAGATGGGTATGAGGTTTTGAAACCCCAGGTTCGTATGTGTTATTTTGAACCTGCTCTCCTATTTCCTGATAGGCATCGCGAAAAGATTTTCCCTGCATCACCAAATCGTTGATACTGTCTACGGTAAACAGGTATTTATATTTTTCATCGGAAAGGTCAATTTCCTTCACAATTATTTGAGATATGGAATAAGTGAAAACATCCAGAATTTCCTTAATATTTTCTACCGCGTAGATACTGTTTTCCTTCAACAGCTGAAAATCTCTGTGATAACCGCTGGGAAGGTTATTGGTTACCAAAATCATTTCGTTGGCGATGGATTGTAATTTGTTGCATTTGCCACGTACCAGTTCAAAAACATCAGGATTTTTTTTATGCGGCATAATACTGGAGCCGGTAGTAAGTTCATCTGGGAAGCTTATGAAGTTGAAATTCTGACTCATATATAGGCAGATATCCATCGAAAATCGCGATAAAGTATTGGCCAGGGAAGCGATTGCAGAAGTAACGCTTCTTTCGCTTTTACCACGGCTCATCTGGGCTGCCACCACGTTATATTTTAGTGTTTTAAAACCAAGCTGATCGGTTGTAAACTGCCGGTCTATAGGAAAAGAAGAACCATAGCCGGCAGCAGACCCCAATGGATTCTGGTCTACTATTTTAAGACTGGCTTCCAACATATAAAGATCGTCTACCAAAACTTCGGCATAGGCCGAAAACCATAATCCAAAGGAAGAAGGCATCGCCACCTGTAAATGGGTATAACCCGGCAGTACTTTTTCGCGGTGCTCTTCCGCAAGATCCAGTAAAACTTCTATCAATTCTCCGGAAGAAGTCATGATCTGCTGAATATTATCCTTAAAATACAGCTGCATGGCCACTAAAACCTGATCGTTTCGGGATCTCGCCGTATGTATTTTCTTCCCGGTTTCGCCTAATTTCTGAGTTAATTCGAATTCGATTTTGGAATGTACATCTTCAAAATGTTCTTCAATTTTGAACTCATGAGATAAGACCTGCTGCTCCAGGATACGAATTTCATTCCCTATTTCTTCAACTTCCTTATCAGATAAAATCCCGACTTTTCCCAGCATTTTAGCGTGTGCTGCCGAGGCTTGCAGATCGTATTCTGCTAGAAACATATCCAGCTCCCGGTCATTTCCAACCGTAAAATGTTCAATTTTCTTATCGGTGTCTATTCCTTTATCCCAGAGTTTCATGATTTTTATTTTTTAAAACCTCACAGGGTTTGAAACCTGTGAAGTTGTTTAATTATTTTTTAAGGCCTTTTCCAGCAGCCGTATATATTTTTCTATTCCTTCCTTAATTTCTCTCACAAATATAAATTCATCTGCCGAATGCGAACGGGTGGAATCGCCCGGGCCCAATTTAAGAGACGGGCAGCTTAACATTGCCTGATCTGATAAGGTTGGAGATCCATAGGTTTTCATTCCCAACAAAATTCCCGCTTTTACCAATGGATGCTCTTTTGGTATGGAAGAAGAATTTAATCGTAACGACCGGGCTTTAATCTCGCTTACAGGTGCCTCTTTTCGAAGAATTTCTTCAATTTCCTGATTGCCATATTTATCATTCACCCGAACATCTATCACCAGGTTTACTTCTGCCGGCACAACATTATGCTGACTTCCGGCATTCATTTGTGTCACCGTCAGTTTAACATTTCCCAGAACTTCAGACTGCTTCGGAAAACTAAAGGATTCAAACCAATCCAAAACTTTCGCGCATTTATAAATTGCATTATCATCGTTTGGATGTGCCGCGTGAGAAGCAGTTCCTTTCACTTTGGCATCAAAAACCACCAGGCCCTTTTCGGCTATAGCCAGGTTCATTAAAGTTGGTTCTCCCACGATCGCCACATCAATTCCTGGTAACTCGGGAAGCAATGCGGCAATTCCATTCTTTCCGTTAGTTTCTTCTTCTCCTGTACCGGCAAAAATTATATTATAATCTAAATCTTCAGTTTTATAAAACCAGGTAAAGGTGGCGAGCAATGAAACCAGGCAACCGCCGGCATCGTTACTTCCCAGGCCAAATAATTTTTCGCCTTCAATTTCAGCTTTAAATGGATCGCGGGTGTACCCGGAATTCGGTTTCACGGTATCGTGATGAGAATTTAAAAGCAAGGTTGGTTTGTCAGCATCAAAATGTAAATTCCTGGCCCAAACATTATTGTTCTGCCTTTTAAAGGAAATCTCGTATTTTTCACACCAGGCTTCCAATAATGCTGCCGTTCCCTCTTCTTCTCCTGAAAAAGACCGGGTTTCAATAAGCTGTTGAAGCAGTTTTACCGCCTCCTGCTGAAGTTCAGAAATAGTCATTTTTACACTGTAATTTTAGTACAAACCGCATCGGTCTTCAATAGCGAAGAGTCGCCTAAATAAATGTTTTTTACCCCTTTTTTCAGCGCTTCAAAACAATTGTGAAGTTTCGGCAACATTCCATCTCTAATAACCCCCTGTTCTTTTAGTTCCTGATATTTTTTAAAATCCAGTTCCCTGATAATAGATTCTTCGGAATCAATATCGGTAAGAACTCCTTTTTTCTCGAAACAATAATATAATTCGGTTTCATATTCACTCATTGCCTGCGCGATTTCTGAAGCTACCGAATCTGCATTGGTATTAAAAAGTTCCCCTTTTTTACTGCAGGAAATTGCCGAAAAAACAGGTGTTAACCCCTGCTGCAGCAAACCCGAAATAAAATCCTTATTAATATCCATAATATCGCCAACAAATCCAAAATCTATTTCCTTCACCGGGCGTTTTTCAGAAACAACGCTCATTCCATCGGCACCGCAAAGTCCAACAGCGTTGCAATTTTTGGACTGCAGCCTGGCAACAATTTTTTTATTTATAAGTCCGCCGTAGACCATGGTAATAACCGACATTGAATTTTCATCGGTAATTCGACGGCCTTCTAACATTTTGGTTTCGTAGCCGAGTTTGGTGGCGATTTCTGTGGCCAGGTTTCCTCCGCCATGAACAAGTATTTTAGGTCCTTTCAGCGAAACAAAATCAGAAATAAATTCTGAAAGCATCTGTTCATTTTCAATAAGCTTCCCTCCTATTTTTACTACTTTTAAACTCATTTTTGCAAGAGTTGTTTTAGAACCGCCTGGGCAGCATAAGTTCTGTTGTTCGCCTGCTGAATTACAATACTCTGCTCGCTATCCAGCACTTCATCGGCAATTACCACATTTCTTCGAACGGGGAGGCAGTGCATAACTTTCGCGGTAGCTTTCAGCTTATCTAACGTAAGCATCCACGCAGG
>JBAVQO010000199.1:0-2410 GCA_049694135.1 Gillisia sp.
AATTTATTCCATCTGTAGAAAAAGGATTTAAGGAAGCCATGAAAAATGGACCTTTAGCCGGTTTCAAAATGGATACGTTGAAAGTTGTTTTAAAAGACGGGTCTTTCCACCCTGTGGATTCCGACCAGTTATCTTTTGAACTGGCTGCCAAAATGGGATATAAAGTAGCTGCAAAAAAAGCCGGTGCTGTAATCCTTGAACCCATTATGAAAGTTGAAGTGGTGACCCCTGAAGAAAACATGGGGGATATCGTAGGAGACCTTAACCGAAGAAGAGGTCAGGTTAATAATATGTCTGACAGATCTGGAGCTAAAGTGATTAAAGCTGAAGTGCCACTTTCTGAAATGTTTGGATATGTTACCACTTTAAGAACCTTGTCTTCGGGTAGAGCAACTTCTACTATGGAATTTTCACATTATGCTGAAACCCCTTCTAATATTTCAGAATCGGTTATAAAAGCAGCAAAAGGAACAAACGAATAATATTAGGGATATGAGTCAGAAAATCAGAATAAAACTAAAATCCTACGATCATAACCTGGTAGACAAGTCTGCTGAAAAGATCGTAAAGACCGTAAAAACTACGGGTGCTGTGGTAACCGGACCTATCCCGTTGCCTACACATAAAAAGATATTTACTGTATTGCGTTCTCCTCACGTAAATAAGAAAGCGAGAGAACAATTTCAGTTAAGCTCTTATAAAAGATTGTTGGATATTTACAGTTCATCATCTAAAACTATCGACGCTCTAATGAAACTTGAATTGCCAAGTGGAGTGGAAGTAGAGATCAAGGTGTGATAATTAAAATTTCAAATTCAGAATTTAGAATTTGAGGAACATGTCCGGAGCGTTTCGCGAAGGAAAAACGGAGAAAAATACATTCAGGATTGAAAGTATTTTTCAATCCTGAATAGTTTTAAAAGGAATTCGGTCTTACCCTAGGAGGAATTTCAACATTGAATAGGGAATAAAAAAGTAATTAATTAATAAATAATTATGTCTGGGTTAATAGGAAAGAAAATAGGCATGACCAGTATTTATGACGAGAATGGGAAAAATATCCCTTGTACCGTTATTCAGGCCGGTCCTTGCGTAATTACCCAAGTCAGAACCAATGAGGTCGACGGGTACGAAGCTCTTCAACTTGGTTTCGATGACAAAAAGACTGCTAATAAAGCTGCCTCTGGGCACGCCAAAAAAGCCGGAGTCGCAGCAATGCGCAAAGTCGTTGAATTCAAAGGATTTGAAGGGGAACACAAATTAGGTGACAGCATTACCGTAGAACACTTTGTAGAAGGCGAATTTGTAGATATTGCCGGAATAAGTAAAGGTAAAGGTTTCCAGGGTGTTGTAAAAAGACACGGTTTTGGTGGAGTAGGTCAGTCTACTCACGGTCAGCATAACCGTTTAAGAGCTCCGGGTTCTATCGGTGCTGCTTCATATCCTTCTAGAGTATTCAAAGGTATGAGAATGGCAGGCCGAATGGGTGGTGAAAAAGTGAAAGTAGAAAACTTAAGAGTTTTAAAAGTAGTTTCAGATAAGAATCTTCTTGTGGTAAAAGGATGTGTTCCTGGCCATAAAAACTCATATGTAATCATTGAGAAATAATGGAAGTAGCAGTTTTAGATATAAAAGGAAAAGAAACAGGAAGGAAAGCACAGCTTTCTGATGCTGTTTTCGCTATAGAGCCTAATAAACATGCCGTTTATCTTGATGTGAAACAATATCTGGCAAATCAGCGCCAGGGTACACATAAAAGTAAAGAACGCGCAGAGATTTCAGGTAGTACGCGTAAGATCAAGAAACAAAAAGGTACTGGTACTGCACGTGCCGGTAGTATAAAATCTCCGGTTTTTAAAGGAGGTGGACGTGTTTTTGGTCCTCGCCCAAGAAATTATGGTTTTAAATTGAACAAGAATTTAAAACGTTTGGCCAGAAAATCTGCTCTTTCTTTAAAGGCAAATGATAAGGCTATTATGATAGTTGAAGATTTTCAATTCGACACTCCAAAAACTAAAAATTTCATTGATGTTTTGAAGGGATTGGGGATAGAGAATAAAAAATCTTTAATAGTGTTGGGTGACTCAAATAAAAACGTATATTTGTCGTCACGCAATTTAAAGGGCTCCGAAGTTGTAAGTGGTTCAGAGTTAAGTACTTACAAAATATTACACGCTAATAATATCGTGTTCATGGAAGGGTCTTTAGAAGGAATTGAGTCGAACCTAAGTAAATAATCGCGATGAGTATCTTAATAAAACCTATTATTACAGAAAAAGCAACGGCAGATAGCGAGTTGAATAATCGCTACTCGTTTGTTGTTAATAATCAGGCGAATAAGATTGAAATTAAAGACGCAGTAGAGTCTGCTTATGGTGTTTCAGTTACAAAAGTTCGCACAGTGAATGTC
>JBAVQO010000200.1:0-1841 GCA_049694135.1 Gillisia sp.
GTAGTAAACCCGTGAATTACATCATAACCGAAAATCAATGGAATTTTTAAACGAGAATTTTTCATAATCAGCTCCTGTGCGTGCCGTGTAGCTTCAATAGAAGTCACATTCAACATCGTACCCACCAGGCCTTTTTTGATTTTATCTTCCTTCTCTTTGTTTCCCATATCTGAAGCGGGACCGGTTAAATCCCAGCTTCCGTTATACGTTACCAGCTGACCTACTTTTTCTTCAAGAGTCATTTTTGCCAGCACAGAATCTACTTTAGTTTCCACATTTTTCACAGAACTTGAAATAGTCTGCGCCTGCGCACCAATATTTACTGCGAACACAGAAATAACAAAAAAGAGCAATTTTTTCATAATAAAAGTTTTAGTACACCAGAGTTTGAATGGCATGAGCAGGAATTTCGAAAACAGCTTCAGAATCTCCCACTATCAGGTTATATTTAATGGCTTTATCGGTTTCATTCATTACCACTGTTGCCATTTTCCCGTCCTTATTTATAAAAGAAGTGCTTAACAACACGCTTCGGCTTACCGAAGTGCTTACTCTTTTTGCTCCGGGATGTATAAATTTTGAAAACTGACCTATATAGTAATAAGAAGGTGTAAAAATAAGTTTCCCGGTATCTGTATTGGCATGGACCGGGGCGAAACAGAAGTTACCTACGTGATTTGGGCCACCGTTCTGATCCAGAAGGATATTCCAGTCGGTCCAGGCTACTGTGCCATTATTAAAATCGTGAATCATTTGTTCGCCATATCTTTCGCCATTGGGCCAGTATTGATATTTAGAAGCATCGAATTTTTCAACACATCCTTCGGTAAACATGAGGTTTTTATCTGGATAAGCTTCATTTACCCTACTTACATTCTCGTAAAGCGGTTTCGCGCCTGTCCAGGTTTCATACCAGTGAAAACCGGTGCCCCAGGCATATTTGGAAGCTTCGGGATCATCATAAATCACGCTGGCAGTATTAAACATCAAATCGCGATTATGATCCCACACAATTATTTTTTTATCGCCAAGCCCATCTTTTTCCAGGGTGGGACCTAAAAAGTTTTTTAAGAAATCACGTTCATCTTCCGCAGTGTAAATACACGATTCCCAGGTTTGTTTGGCCATAGGCTCATTTTGAATACTAAGCCCCCAGATGGGAATTCCTTCTTTTTCGTAGGCGTTAATAAACTTTACATAGTAATTCGCCCAGTTTTGCGAATATTCTTTTTTAAGTTTTCCTCCCTGAAGCATCGAATTGTTGGTCTTCATAAAAGGAGGCGGACTCCAGGGAGAGACATACATCTGAAGCTTGCCTCCAGCTGCCTGGGTGGCTTGTTTTATTAGAGGAATACGGTATTTTTTGTCATGATCTATAGAAAAAGTACTAAGATCTTTATCTCCGGGTTGCACATAAGTATAGCTCTCACTACTAAAATCACAACTATTAATATTGGTTCGGGCTAAGGTGTATCCAATTCCGTTGTCCTGGTCGTAGTATGCAGTGAGCAGTTTTTGCTGTTCTTTTTTGGGTAATTTGGCAAAAACTTCGGCACTGGCGTCGGTTATGGCTCCACCTATTCCCATAAAGGTTTGAAAAGTCTTTGAAGGTTCTACAAAAACAGAAATCTCTGTTTCTAAAGGTTGTTGATAAGCTCCAAAACTTCCTTTGGCATTATTCGAAATGCGCAGATCAGTATTTTCGGCAGTAGTATATACCTGAATGTTTTTATCACGGAAATTTGTGGACGAGGAAGGCTGGCCGTAAGACACGAAAACCGTGAACCCTAACACCAAAAGCAATCCTTTTTGAATATTATTTTTCATTTTCAGTATTTTTT
>JBAVQO010000201.1:0-4299 GCA_049694135.1 Gillisia sp.
CCATTGCCATATCTCCGGACCTTCTTAAAAAAGGACTGAAACATAATACGCCTGTAAGGATTGAAGGTTTATCTGGAATTTATTTTGTGAAAGATAAAATGAATGACCGATGGAGAAATAAAATCGACATCTATATGGGAACAAATGTAGATAGTGCAAGAGCCTGGGGAAGAAGAAGGTTACAGATATATATTCTTATACCTTCAAAAGCTCAAAAGTAAATTCTCAAAATCTACTTTTAGGATATTCTTAATATTTCCCTTAGAATTTGTGCTTAAATTGCCTATAAAAGTAGTTCTACCGTTTTATGAGAAAGCAGCTTCTACACTTTATAAAAGGCTTTAAAAAATTATTAAGCAGCAAATACACGAAATACCAGGATGAGCTGCCGTACTTTATTACCAGTTTTGTTGCCTTGTTAATAGTGTTGGTAGGTATTTATGCCTTTATAGAACTTACCGAAGATTTGTCTACGACCGTAATGGCCGGATACGATAAGTCTATCGCTGCTTTTGCGGTTTCTTTACGGAACCCGCAGCTCACAAAAATAATGCAGTACATTACCAATGTCGGCGATCTTTATGGGTACCTAATTATGGTGGCCTTGTGTACGATTGCTTTTTATATCGCTTTCAAGAACTGGAGGTACGTGCTGCAAATAGTCTTTGTTTTGTTGGTTTCTTCTCTGGCAAATACACTTCTCAAAAAAATTATTAACAGGGCACGTCCTACAGCAGCACATCTGGTAAGCGTAAAGACTTTAAGCTATCCCAGCGGGCATGCCATGAGCGCGATGGCCTTTTACGGCTTCATGATTTACCTGCTGTTTACCTTTAAGATGAATAAATATCTGAAAGCAGCCCTGATTTCGGTTTGCGGTTTAATGATCTTAGCTATAGGATTCAGCAGGGTTTACTTAGGTGTCCATTTTCCTTCAGATATTGCCGGAGGATACATTGCGGGATTTATATGGGTAGTGTTCTGTGCTTTAATATTTAACCTGATTTATTTCTTCCGAAGGGAAAAAGCCGACAAAAAAAGAGATCTGGAGGCTTAACCCAATCCAAGATGTCCTAAAAGGATCCACAGAATAATAAAAACAATTATTATTCCTACGCAGCCACAACCGCCTCCTAATTTCTTTGCGCCCCAACCGGCTAATAGTGCTCTGATTAAATTTTTCATACCTCTCAATTTGTAATTTAAAAATAGAAAGAACAGTTCTTTGTTGCTATGATTTTAGGAGAACCTTAGCTAAAATTTACTTTTTTTTGTCTCTTTTCGTCTGGAAACCAAAGATTTTTTTACTTTTATAAAAATTAACACCATGCCTTCCAACAAGAAAAAAGGTATTCACGATAAAGATTCTGAAGAGTATATTCTCCAAAAAAGTCAGTCCAAACGCTTTGGAATTACTTCTATTCTTATAGTTATTGTTGTTATAGTTACTGTAATTGCAGTTGCTGGTGTACTGTTTGACTATTGGTAGAAAAATCAGGAAATTTTGATCTCGTTTAGCAGAAGAAACGCCTGATTCACATATTCCTTCTCCAGGAAAAGCGCAAAATAATTGGAAGTCGAAATCATTTCAAATACCGGTATTCCCTCGTAAGCCAGCAGCTTGAAAATATAATAATATAATCCCACAGTTTTAGAGCTGTTCTTGGGAAGAGCTATGGTAATGCTGGATAAATTATTTTTAACTGAAACCAGCACTTCTTTATCAAAACAGGAGGCAACTGTTTCTTTTAAATCTGAAGAAACCAGGATATTGCTTTCCTGGTAGTTGCTCGAATAATTGAAATAAACTCCCAACCGATCTTTTACAATATCAAGTAACTTGGCCTGACTGTTAAGGATACTCTTGGAGTTCAAATAAGTGTATTCCGTTATTCCGGACCTCACAACAATATCTCCTAAATCTCTCAAATTGCTGTTTTTTAGCAGATTTTTTTTTGGAGCGTACCTTCGAAGCGCCATAATGATGGAACCTGCCTGGACAGGTTTTCGTAGAGTCTTTTCCACTTCCGGTTTTAAATAAACCGCCAATGCACTAAAATTGATAAGTTCCTTGGCTAGAGCATCATCTAAAAAAGGCTGATGTCTCAAAATATCGTGTACGCAGGAGGTAATCGTATTCATGTTAAATAATATACATTTTGTGCAAATGTATATAAATTCCAGAATGTTTTTTAATGACAGATACCTAATCCTTAATTATGCATGATTATTTGAATGGACGATGAAAGTATTAAAATTCGGTGGTACCTCTGTAGGCTCTGCAGCAAGTATAAGAAATGTAAAAACCATAATTGAGGGGATAGAAGGTAAAAAATTGATTGTTTTATCGGCTATGTCTGGGGTTACTAATGATCTGGTACTTCTTGCAGATTGTGCCCATCAGGCAAATGCTGAGGCTATTTCAGAAAAAATAGAGGCCCTGCAACAAAAACATTTTTCTTTGGTCGAGGCACTTTTTTCTGCTGAAGGTGCCAACGGGGTTAAAAAGAATCTTCAAACATTGTTCAACGATTTACGAGAGGTTTGCCTGTCGGAATTTTCGGAAAATGTGGAAGCAAGAATCCTAACTTCAGGTGAAACTTTCCTGAGCTTTATTTTTTCCCAATTTATTAAAGCTCAGGGATTAGAGAATACACTTTTAGATGCCAAAAAATTCATGTATGTCTCCAACCTGGAAAATCCCGACACAGAAAAAGTAGGAAGAATGCTTGCCACTTATCTCGAAAAGGGAGATAAGAACGATATTTTTATTACCCAGGGTTTTGTACGCATAGATAAATTCAACCGAATAAAAACTTTAAAAAGGGGCGGCAGTGATTATACAGCAACTATTATTGGGGCAGCCGTTCAGGCTACAGAAATACAAATCTGGACAGATATCGACGGTTTTCATAATAACGATCCCCGATATGTTGAAAATACACATACCCTTTCGCATTTAAGTTTTGATGAGGCTGCAGAACTCGCTTATTTTGGGGCTAAAATTCTACATCCACAAACCGTTTCACCTATTATAGATAAAAATATTCCGGTGTATCTTAAAAATACTTTTATTCCGGAAGCACCGGGCACCAAGATATCTTCAGACGCAATAGAAACAGGTTTAAAAGCCATTTCTGCTAAAGATGGAATTACAGCTATAAAGATTAAATCCAATCGGATGTTGATGGCGCACGGCTTTTTGAAGAAGATTTTTGATGTCTTCGATAAGCATGAAACGCCTATCGACATGATTACAACTTCAGAAATTGCCATTTCTCTCACCATCGATGACACGAGTCGGCTGGAACATATTCTTGATGAATTAAAAGCCTATGGCGAAATTTCTGTAGAAATGGAACATTCTATTATTTGTATAGTGGGAGAGGGGCTTATAGAAGATAAAACCACTTCTCGGTTGTTCCAGATTTTGGAAACCATTCCCGTAAGAATGATTTCTTACGGAGGAAGTATAAATAATGTATCTCTGTTGGTCGCTACCGAAAATAAAATCCAGGCTTTACAGTTGCTGCATCAAAAACTTTTTGCTTTCAAAGGTGAATACCAGTTAGCATAATTGCCATAATACCTTCTGTTTTTTGTTTGTTTAGGCCATCCTCTCATTCCAATTTGGGAGGGTGGTTTTTTTTATTTTTTCCGAAGATTTTCCAGCTGATTTTTGGTTTCTATATATTTTGAAAGGTAGTAAGTGCTTTTATTTCTATGGTGAAGAAGCATCGCACCTACAAAATTTCGGCTTCTGATTTCAGAGAGATTTACCAGAGAATTATCAATTTTGTCTCTTAGAAGTGGATAAAAAACCTCTTTCTGAAAACGTTTTAAGATAGAAAATCCTTTTTCCTGAGCACGCCCCCATTTATCTTTATCGATATAGAGTTGAATAGCTGCTTTTGCGAATTCTGAAGCTTCATTTTTAATAAATCCGTTCCAGGAAAGTTCTCCGTTTATTCCTTCGGCGCCTATACCGGTAGTGACTGCAGGAGTTCCCGCGAGTAATCCTGTAATGAATTTTCCTTTTAACCCGGCGCCAAAACGCAAAGGTGCTAACTGTACCCTGGCGTTTGCCATTTCTTGATGTACCTCTGGAGAATATCCTTTTATGTAAAAATTTACAGCAGGATCATGAAATCTCTGATCTCCCGAGTTTGAATAGGCACCAAAAACCAACATTTTCGCTTCCGGAACGGCCTGATGTATTTCCGGCCATATTTTTTCTTTTAGAAATTTTACGGCATCCTGATTGGGCGCGTGTCTAAAGTTTCCAAGGCAGATAAAATC
>JBAVQO010000202.1:0-3380 GCA_049694135.1 Gillisia sp.
CTCAGGAAATTTTTTTAGACGGACTTCTGGAATTTCTAAAAAAGTAATTTTTCCTGATCAGGCTTTACAAGAGTTAACTCCGTAATTTTAAGAGGAATCCTTCAACCAAGGTTATGATCACCAAAAAATATTCCAACGGGGAAGTTACCATCTTATGGAAGCCTGAAAAATGTATCCATTCCGGAATCTGTGTTAAAACCCTTCCAGGAGTTTATCATCCTAAAGAAAAACCCTGGATAATTCCAGAAAATGCCTCTTCACAAGAGTTAAGAGATCAGGTAGCAAAATGCCCTTCCGGAGCCTTGAGTATTCAGAATAATTCCTAATGATAAATATTGAAAGAGAAGATGCGGGAAAAAAGGGCAGATTCATCATTTATTACAATAATGAAGAGGCTGGCGAAATGACGTACACCTGGGCAGGAGAGAACAAATTTATAATCGATCATACCGGGGTGAAAGAACCCTTTGAAGGAAAAGGCCTGGGAAAGAAATTAGTGATGAAAGCAGTAGAATTCGCCCGCGAAAACAACCTGAAAATTATTCCTCTATGTCCTTTTGCGAAAAAGATATTCGACAGGCAAAATGATCTAAGAGATGTAAAATATTAAAACTACCATAAATGAAAAAGTCCGCAACTTTACGAGGCGGACTTTTAGTATTTTTGAAATAGCAGAATCTAATCAATATCAAATCGGTCCAGATTCATTACTTTACTCCAGGCAGCCACAAAATCTTTTACAAATTTATTTTCAGAATCTGAGCTTCCATAGACTTCGGCTACTGCCCTCAATTCTGAATTCGATCCAAAAATAAGGTCTGCACGAGTACCTGTCCATTTTACATCTCCTGTTTTGCGATCCCGCCCTTCAAAGTTTTCCTGTGAATCTGAAGTTGCTTTCCAGGTAGTATTCATATTCAAAAGATTTGTAAAGAAATCGTTGGTCAATTCTCCCGGGCGATCTGTAAATACTCCATTTTTAGAACCGTCATAATTAGCGTCCAGGGCTCGCATCCCTCCAATTAGCACCGTCATTTCAGGAACCGTAAGGGTTAAAAGTTGCGCGCGGTCGATCAACATTTCTTCGGTAGAAGCAGAAACGTCTGCATTTCTCTTAACATAGTTTCTAAATCCATCGGCCATGGGTTCCAAAACATCGAAAGCTTCAGCATCGGTTTGCTCTGCTGACGCATCTGTACGACCTGGCGTAAAAGGTACAGAAACAGAATGTCCGGCTTTTTCAGCTGCCTGTTCTACGGCCGCAACACCTCCCAAAACTATTAAATCTGCAAGAGAAATCTTTTTATTTCCGTTTTGGGAATTGTTGAAATCCTGCTGAATACCTTCCAGGGTTTCTATGGTTTTCTGCAGCTCAGGCGGATTATTTACTTCCCAATTTTTTTGTGGAGCTAATCGAATGCGTGCCCCATTGGCACCTCCACGCTTGTCTGATCCACGAAAAGTAGCAGCAGACGCCCAGGCAGTTCTTACAAGTTGAGCTCCAGAAAGGCCGGAATTCAGGATTTTTTCTTTTAAAGTTTCTACATCTTCATCATTAATCAACTCATGATCTACAGCGGGAATAGGATCCTGCCAAATAAGTTCTTCTTTTGGCACTTCCGGTCCCAGATAGCGGGAATTGGGTCCCATATCTCTATGGGTCAATTTGAACCAAGCACGTGCAAAAGCATCTGCAAATTCTTCAGGGTTTTCATGAAAGTGCCGTGAAATTTTTTCGTAAGCAGGATCTTCCTTTAAAGCCACATCTGTAGTCAGCATAAAAGGGGCGTGGCTTTTAGATGGATCATGAGCATCGGGAACGGTTCCGGCCCCTGCATTATTTTTGGGCTTCCACTGGTAAGCGCCTCCCGGTCCTTTCTGGCATTCCCAATCAAAATTAAAAAGATTTTCGAAAAATTTATTGCTCCACCTGGTGGGCGTCTGGGTCCAGGCGCCTTCAATACCACTGGTGATGGTATCATCGCCATTTCCGCTGCCAAAAGAGTTTTTCCAACCCATTCCCATTTCTTCAATAGAAGCTCCGGCAGGTTCAGCTCCAACGTATTTTTCAGCATCCGCAGCACCGTGAGTTTTTCCAAAGGTATGACCGCCCGCGATTAAAGCCACTGTTTCATAATCATTCATAGCCATACGGCCAAACGTCTCACGGATATCTTTTGCTGCTCCTATAGGATCTGGATTTCCATTGGGTCCTTCCGGGTTAACGTAAATAAGACCCATATGTGAAGCCGCAAGGGGATTTTCTAGCTGGTGTTCTTTGGAATAACGCTCTTTATTGCCAAGCCATTCTCCTTCCGAACCCCAATAAATATCTTCTTGTGGTTCCCAAACATCTTTTCTTCCTCCACCAAAACCAAAGGTTTTTAATCCCATAGATTCCAACGCACAGTTTCCGGCAAGAATCATAAGATCTGCCCAGGAAATTTTTCGGCCATATTTCTGCTTTACAGGCCAAAGAAGGAGCCGGGCTTTATCGAGATTGGCATTATCGGGCCAGCTGTTTAAAGGTGCAAAACGCTGACTTCCTGAACTCGCTCCTCCCCGCCCATCCGCGATGCGATAGGTTCCTGCACTGTGCCAGGCCATACGTATGAAAAAGGGGCCATAATGACCATAATCGGCTGGCCACCAATCCTGGGAGTTAGTCATTAATTCAAAAATATCGTTCTTGACAGCCTGTAGATCCAGACTTTTAAATTCCTGAGCATAGTCATACTGTTCATCTGTAGGATCTGATAATGAGGAATGCTGACGAAGAATTTTTAAATTCAACTGATTTGGCCACCAATCTCTGTTGGAAGTTCCAGTTCCCGCAGTAAACTTGACTGCACCTCCCATAAAAGGGCACTTACTGGATTCGTTTACTTCCCATACTTTGTGATTATCATCTGAATGTTGAGGATTATTTGCCATTTTTAGAAGAATTTTGATTAATAACTTCTTAAAAATACAATAATATTTAGGTTTGTTTTTTAATAGATGATATTAAAAACCTATAATTCCATTTTACAAAACCTATTGGGAATTAAAAATGGGACTTCTGTAAATAGAATGGGAAAGAGAATATTATTTTTACTTTCATAAAAAAACCGCAAAATAAATTTTGCGGTTTTCCTGGTGACCCCGGAGGGATTCAAACCCCCAACCCTCAGAGCCGAAATCTGATGCGCTATTCAGTTGCGCCACGGGGCCTTTTCAATGTACAATTATCAGTAATCAATGATCACTGATAATTGTTTATTGTTTACTGTAATTAGCTTAATTTCTTCTTTACAATCATAGAGATGGTCTTCCCATCTGCTTTCCCGGCAAGATGTTGAGAGGCCAAGCCCATCACTTTCCCCATATCTTTCATTCCC
>JBAVQO010000203.1:0-1624 GCA_049694135.1 Gillisia sp.
AAAAAAGGCCGTGAAATTTTTCCACGGCCCTTAAATTAAAAAACCGCGGCATGTTCTATCTACCCACGGTTTTTTCGCTTTGCAAGTTGTTCTTGTATCAGCGCACCTCAGGCAGATCGGTACTAAAAAAATACCAATAATAAAAATAATAGCTGCCTGTTTTTTTATGCACCCCTAATTTCCTTTATTTATTAAAATTTTTGTAACCCATATCCTATCGACTTTTTCGTGTCAAGACTTTTTTATGCACTAACAGGGCAAACTCATTTGACTATAGCGCAGCGAAGCGACGGCGTGTTTCTCTTGGAAACCGACTGATTGTTTGAAGGGCTTTAGCACGCGTTAGACCGAGCCGAACGAAATGATGACTTAAAAATATCAATAGGATATTTTAGAGACGGATTGTTCTTTATAACTCTGGCACGGGTCGGGCTTCCGGGTGCTTAAGCACAAGTTTCAGTCGGTTGGAAAGAAATATACGCCGTCGTGGAGCGTTTTCACTGTATTGGGTTTAAATACGTTTTCCATGATGCACTAAATCGGAACCGCTGCCTTATAAAAAACGGCATTTCCTTTGATGCTGTATTTTTCAACACATGCAGGTATGAGTATCGACATTCCTTTGCGTATAGGGACGTTGTTATTTCCGGCAATATCAGTAATCACGGCATTTCCATCAATGCAAAGAAGTATCTCAACATACCTTTTGTCCGGACTGGTATATCCCGTATCTGCTTTTACCGCAATAACCGATAAGGCAAACTCATCAGCATAACTTTCATATTGATGTTCACATGGGTTGATTTTTTCCATTTTAAGGATGTTAACGTCACGTTCTTCAAAGTTGAGAACATTCAGAAGCTCTTTAACATCAACATGCTTTGGGGTCAGCCCGCCTCGCAATACATTGTCTGAATTCGCCATTAATTCTATGCCGACACCGTCCAGATAAGCGTGGAGCGTTCCGGCCGGAAGGAACATGGCCTGACCCGGTTCCAGACAAATCAGGTTTAAAATTATGGGAGATAAAATGCCGATATCCGTAGGATATTCTTCATGCAGATCGATGATCCACCGATATGCAACGTTTTTGTCTATCAACTGATCTGCATTTTTAACGACATCACTGATGATCTGATTCTGTGTCGTACGATCCATGATCATCATGGCTTTAAAAAATTCTTTTAATCCTCTGGAATTCGGCTGTTGCCGAAAAAGATCGAAATCTTTTTTTAAACCAGGCGGGCATATTTTGCCCATGAGGAAAATCATGTCGGGAATCTTTCGAAAACCGTTCAGCGCCCAGAAAAAGGTCAATGCGCAGATACACTCGGGTTTGTGGTTGTCGTCTTTGTAATTTCTATTGGGTGCATCTAAAGGAATTCCGAGCCTGTTTTCCCTGTCAAAACCTTCACTGGCCTGATCCAGACTGGGATGGGCCTGGATGGAAAGGGGCTTTGCAGCAGCAAGCACTTTAAAAAGATAGGGAAGCCTGTTTTTAAACCGTTGAGCGACTTTTTTTCCGAGAATGTCATGGGAATTTTTATCAATCAATTCCAACAGGGATATCCACTTTCCGTTGCATCTTACCTTAGAAGGCGCCTTAGGGTGAGCACCCATCCAA
>JBAVQO010000204.1:0-5901 GCA_049694135.1 Gillisia sp.
TAGTACTTCCGCAGAAAAAGGGAGTTCTTTGGTGCAGTTCCTCCGGCTTTATATCCAAAATTCTTTTTGAACCTGTAGTTGCCCTGCCTCCTGCCTGTTCGACAATAAAAGCCATAGGGTTACATTCGTACAACAACCTCAGTTTGCCGTTGTTTGCCTTGGAACTCTTAGGATAGATAAAAATACCTCCTTTTATCATGTTCCTATGAATGTCGCTTACCATGGAACCTATGTAACGTGAGGTATAAGGCCGGTCTTCTTTTTCCTCCTGGCAATATTTTATATAATCTTTTACGCCCTGCGGAAAATGAACATAATTACCTTCATTTATGGAATAAATTCTCCCGGTTTCCGGAAATTTCATATTAGGATGCGATAAATACCACGAACCTAATGCCGGATTCAGGGTAAATCCATTCACTCCCCGCCCGGTAGTATACACCAGCATTGTAGAAGTACCGTAAATAATGTACCCAGCGGCAACCTGCAAATTTCCCGGTTGAAGAAAATCCTCGATCGTTACAGGAGTTCCCACAGGAGTTACCCGCCTGTAGATAGAAAAAATGGTTCCTACAGAAACATTTACATCGATGTTGGAACTGCCATCAAGCGGGTCCATAAGCACCACATATTTATTTTTATGATCGCCGTTATTTCCCGCAATGGTAATAAATTCATCGTTTTCTTCAGAAGCAATTCCGCACACAATTTCGCGATTGGTAAGGGTCTTAATGAAGGCGTTGTTGGCATAAACATCCAGCTTTTGCTGGTCTTCGCCCTGCACATTGGTTTCCCCGTAAGCTCCAATAATATCTACGAGCCCCGCTTTATTCACCTCATGATTTACCACTTTGGCAGCAAGACGTAAAGAGTTGATCAATCGGGAAAGTTCACCTGAAGAATAGGCAAAATCTTCCTGGTTTTCTATTATGAATTCTCCCAGGGTCTGATTTTGTTTAGGCATTATTTAAAGGTTGTATGGTTAACAGGTGGTAAAAATATTCAAAATATTCACTTACGACAACGATTTCGTACTTTTAGGTTTCTTAATTTTGAAAGAATTAACACAACTATGAAATATCTTATAAGAAAAGCTAAAAAAGAAGATGTGTCTGCCATTCTTCAATTAATTAATGAACTGGCAGCGTTCGAAAAAGAACCCGATGCGGTAGAAGTTACAGAGAATGAGCTACTTCAGTATGGATTTGGAGGCAA
The DNA here is from genome assembly GCA_049694135.1 of Gillisia sp. Taxonomy (GTDB): domain Bacteria; phylum Bacteroidota; class Bacteroidia; order Flavobacteriales; family Flavobacteriaceae; genus Gillisia. The sequence goes on from JBAVQO010000204.1 coordinate 1,216, forward strand.
TCCGTTATACACCTGTTTTGTGGCAGAAGTAGAGGGAAAAGTGGAAGGAATGGCCCTTGTTTATTATCGTTTTTCGACCTGGAAAGGAAGAACCGTTCATCTGGAAGATCTTATTGTACGCGAAAACAATCGAGGCACCGGCCTGGGAAGCGCGCTGTATAAAAAAGTGATCGATTTTGCCAAAGAGCAGGGCGCCAAACGTACCGAATGGGTGGTGCTGGACTGGAACAAACCTGCCATTGAATTTTATGAACGCAGTGGGGCCAAAGTTTTTAAAGACTGGTACACCGTGCAAATGGACGAGGATGCTATGAATAAATTCAGAAATTAAAACCAAAGTTTTAATAGCGCAATAAAGGCCGCCAAAAAAGGAATGTTTAAATTTGAAAAAAGCGAAGGATTATGGAATATACTGTTAGAGAAGCCAGGCGTGAAGACATGCCGCAGGTGCTGGAACTTATAAAAGAACTGGCCGCCTACGAAAATGCATCAGATGAAGTGGAAGTAAAATTGGGGGATTTAGAAGAAGAAGGATTTGAACATGGAAACTTTAAATGTTTTGTGGCCGAGGTAGAGGGGAAAATAGAAGGAATGGCCCTGGTTTATTTCCGGTTTTCGACCTGGAAGGGACGAACCGTTCATTTAGAAGATTTGATAGTACGGGAAAGTATGCGCGGCACCGGCCTGGGAGGTGCTCTTTACCAAAGGGTGGTAAAATATGGCCATGAAAATGGTGTTCGCCGCGTAGAATGGGTGGTTTCTGAAGGAAATAAAAACGCCATCGAGTTTTATGAAAACACAGGCGCCGATATTAAAAAGAATTGGTATACGGTACATATGGACGAAACCGGGATCCGGAAAAATATTGAAAGTTAGGAATGGACATATTTAAATTTGGAGGTGCTTCGGTAAAAGACGCTGCTTCCATTAAAAATGTTTTTCAGGTACTTCAGAAAACCGGAACTTCAGATAAAGTGCTGGTGATTTCGGCGATGGGAAAAATAACCAATGCGCTCGAAAATGTAATCGCAGCCTATCTTCAGACTGAAAAAATTCCTGTTGAAGAAATAACAGAAATACATTTATATCATAAAAAAATAGCGCTGGAACTATTTGGAAATGATCAATTTCCTGTCTTCAAAAAAATTGAAGGTCTTTTTAAAGAAATGCTCAATTTTATGAAGCACAATAAATCGGTGCAGTATGATTTTGTGTACGACCAGATTGTGTGTTTTGGAGAGTTGCTGTCTACCACGATTGTAAGTGAATTTTTAACATTCAACAACGTTTCCCACACCTGGATCGATGCGAGAAATCTTGTAAAGACAGATAATGTCTATCGCGACGCAGGAGTAGACTGGGCAACCACTCAGGAAAAGATCACTTCAGAAATCAAGAAAGATAAATTATATCTCACTCAGGGTTTTATCGGCTCCGATCCCAACAATTTCACCACCAGTCTGGGCAGGGAAGGCAGTGACTATACGGCTGCTATTTTTGCCTACTGCCTGAATGCCGAAAAAGTGACTATTTGGAAAGACGTTCCGGGAGTGCTAAACGCAGATCCCCGGGTATTTCAGGGGGCACAGCTGCTGCATCAAATCTCTTATGAAGAAGCCATAGAACTGGCTTTTTATGGGGCTTCGGTAATACATCCCAAGACCCTTCAGCCTTTGCAGCGAAAGGAAATACCGTTATACGTACGTTCCTTTTTGCAACCTGAAGAAGCAGGTACGGCGGTCAGCAAGGGGCAGGTACTATCGCCAAAAATCCCCTGCTTTATTGTCAAGAAAAATCAGGTGCTCATTTCCTTATCTTCCCTGGATTTCTCGTTTATGGTTGAAGAAAATATCAGCGAGATCTTTAGACTTTTTCATCAGTACCAGATAAAAGTAGATCTCATTCAGAATTCGGCCATCAGCTTCTCAGTGTGCGTGGATAACCGATTTAATAATCTCGAAAAACTTATTCAGCATTTAAAAGCCAGGTTTAAAGTAGCCCACCAAATGGGAGTTTCCCTTTATACCATCCGGCATTTTGATGATGAAGCCATTCAAACCCTCGAAAAAGATAAACGGGTTCTGCTGAAACAAGTCACTCAAAATACCGTTCAGATAGTGACCGCGGACTAACTTCCCGTAAAATAAACTTCAATTTGTATATTTGTTCAAACCTTTACCGATGGGAATAGTAAGTGCCAAAGAAGTAGCCAGCGTAATGAACCTCGAGAAATTAGGACCGCTTGGCACCTCGATTGGATGGGTGATTTTAAGAACCACAAAACTTTCTACTCTCAATAAGGAATATGAAAAAAGAAAAGGCCTGGAAGGAATCGAATTTATAAATTCGGTTTTAAAAGGTTTTGAAATCGATTTTGATATTCCGGAAAAAGATTTAAAGAGAATTCCCAAAAACGGCCCGTTTATTATTATTGCCAACCATCCGCTTGGGGGAATCGACGGAATGATCCTGATGAAAATCCTGCTGGAACAACGCAAGGATTTTAAAATAATCGCCAATTTTTTGTTGCAGCGCTTAGATCCTTTAAAACCCTATATTCTGGCCGTAAATCCTTTTGAAGATCATAAAGAGGCAAAATCCAGTATCTCGGGAATGAAGCATTCTCTGGAGCATTTACAAAACGGCGGTGCCCTGGGAATGTTTCCTGCAGGCGAAGTTTCCACTTATAAAGATGAAAAGAGGATCGTAGATAAACCCTGGGAACCGGTGGCCATGAAGCTTATTCAAAAGGCCAATGTACCGGTGCTTCCACTCTACTTTCACGCCAAGAACAGCACTTTTTTTTACCGGCTGGCCGGAATGAGCGACGTGTTGCGTACCGCCAAATTACCTAGTGAAATGCTGTCTCAGAAAAAGAGAAAAATTCACGTACGAATTGGCCATCCTATTTCTGCCGAAGATCTCGCAGAAAATAAAAGCCTGGAGTCGCTTACCGCCTTTTTAAGAAGAAAAACTTACATGCTTGCCAATACCTTCGAGAAAAAAAGACTCTTCGATAACCTTCCAAAGAGCTTAAAACTGCCTAAATCTCCGCAAAAAATTGCTACCGAGACCAACGAATCTCTTATGGAAGAAGAGATTGAAACCTGCAGAAGACTGGATAAACGACTGCTGGAAAGCAAGAATTATGAAGTTTTTCTCGCAAAAAAAGAGGTTATTCCCAATATTTTAAATGAGCTCGGTCGACTTCGGGAAATAACTTTTCGAGCCATAGGCGAAGGCACCAATAATCCCCTGGATCTCGATAAGTTCGATGATTATTATTATCATCTTTTTATGTGGGACAACGAAACAAAAAAAATCGTTGGCGCCTATCGTATGGGAATGGGTAGCGAGATTTATAAAACCTATGGGATCGATGGATTTTACCTACAGGATCTTTTTAGGTTCGAACCCGAATTATACCCCATGATGAGCAAATCTATAGAAATGGGGCGGGCATTCATAGTTAAAGAATATCAGCAAAAACCCATGCCGTTATTTTTACTCTGGAAAGGAATCGTTCACTGTACTCTTCGTTTCCCCGAGCACAAATTTCTTATTGGAGGCGTTAGCATAAGCAACAAATTTTCAAATTTCAGCAAATCGCTGATGATTGAATTTATGAAATCCAACTACTACGACCCTTACGTGGCCCAATATATACGGCCTAAAAAGGAATTCAAGGTGAAGCTGAAAGACGCCGATAAAGATTTTGTTTTTAATGAAAGCGAAGCAGATTTGAACAAATTCGATAAGATTATTGACGAGATTGAACCAGACGGCCTTCGTTTGCCCGTACTTATTAAAAAGTATATCAAACAGAACGCGAAAGTAGTGGCTTTTAATGTGGATCCGCTCTTCAATAATTCGGTGGACGGACTGATGTATATTCGTATCGCCGATCTTCCGGAAAGTACCGTAAAACCGGTAATGGAGGAATTTCAGAAAGAACTGGAACGCAAAGGAAACCATTCCTGATCTAATCCTGTACGCCTGTTAATTTATTGTTATACCGGCCTGACGGCTGGTAATTGCAGGAATTGATTGTTATATTCCGTAAAACTAAAAGTTTATTAGAAATGGAAAAAATCTTAATAGCAGGAGCCACAGGACAGACAGGAAAAAGAGTGATTGAAATTCTTAATAATTCCCAGAGTTTTGAACCTATGGCCATGATTCGGAAAAAGGAACAACAGGAGATCTTTGATGATATGGAGGTAAAAACAGTTCTTGCCGATCTCGAAGAAGATCTCGATAATGCCGTAAAAGGCATCGATAAAGTGATCTTCGCAGCAGGATCCGGAGGGGAAACGGGAGAAGACAAAACCAAAGCCGTAGATCGTGATGGGGCTATTAAACTTATAGATGCTTCTAAAAAAGCCAGCGTAAAAAAGTTTGTGATGTTAAGCGCTATGGCAACAGAAAACCCGGATAAACATGAAAAACTAAAGGTGTATCTGCAGGCAAAAAAAGACGCCGATGAGCATCTTAAAAAAAGTGGATTAACTTACACCATTGTTCGCCCGGGAGCCCTGACCGACGATATGGGACTGGCTAAAGTTAAAGTAGCTGAAAAACTTGATGTCAGCGGGGAAATTTCTCGCGATGATGTCGCTTTTCTACTGGTGATGAGTCTGGCAGATCCACTTGTAAAAAACAAAACCTTTGAAGCCATTGAAGGCG
>JBAVQO010000205.1:0-1623 GCA_049694135.1 Gillisia sp.
TAATAATAACATTTTATTGATCAAATACTAATAACTTTTTGAAAAACCTGAAGAGCAATATTTAAAAATCCATAAAAAATTTTTTAGCTACAGAAGAAGAAAAAACCAGAGAATTGTAACAATTGACAAACCTATGGGATTACTTCCGAATGAAGCCAAAACTGATGCATGGAAAGGAGAAATAAATAAAACCAATTTGGAATATTTCGACCAAATCTTAAATCGTTTTGGGATTAATGAATATCAATAGAAAAAGTTGGCGACAACTGAGAATCGCGATTGTTGTAGAAAACTTTCCCTCTGTTTCAGAAACATTTATCGTCAATCAAATCGCAGATTTAATTGACCGGGGTCATAATGTGCAGATTTTTTCTTTTCATCAGGGGGACACGGAAATATTGCATCAAAAAATAATTGATTATCGATTGTTGGAAAAAACTACCTATTATGAAGATATTTATCTTTCCGGAATCAAACGCTATCGGCCTTTTCAAAAGTTACTTGTAAGGGAGCACAAGAATGTCAATTTTGCAAGAATTATGCGGAATTTCAATTTCTTTAAGAACGGGATCAACGCATTTAATCTGCGGTTTTTTTACAAAAGCAAATGGTTTTTGGACGCAGGAAAATTTGACATTTGTCACGCTCATTTTGGAAGGAATGGAGCTTATTTGGCAGAATTAAAAACAGCAGGATTTTTAGCTCAATCAAAGCTGCTCACTTCTTTTCACGGGTATGATTTGACTCCGGCATTTCTTCCTCATCACAAACAGCAGTATAAACAGCTTTTTAAAGAAGTAGATATACTTACTGTAAACACCATGTACACTTTAAGCCTGTTGAAGGAAATCACTTCGAAAACAAAAATTGAAATTCTGCCGGTTGGTTTAGATACTTCCGAATTTAAACCGCAACAAGAGAAATCCAAAAATTTCAAAATTTTATATGTGGGGCGACTCATAGCTTTAAAAGGGGCATTGCAAGCCCTGCGGGTTTTGCAGATATTGTTAGAAAAAGGATATAAAGATATTGACTTAACTCTGGTAGGCGAAGGAGAGCAGCGAAAGGAGATAGAAGAATATATTAAAGATCATAAGCTTCAGTCTCATGTAAAACTCTTAGGAGCACAATCCCAGGAAATGGTGAAAGAGCTTATGCGGCAATCACATGTATTTTTTTTGCCAGGAATTTATGACGATAATGGAAGGGCAGAGACCCAGGGACTGGTGATTCAGGAAGCTCAGGCAATGGAGCTGCCTGTATTAGTGTCAGATGTAGGGGGGATGAAATATGGAGTGCTGGAAGGGGAAACCGGATTTGTGGTTCCTGAAAAAGATATAGCAGCTTTTGCTGAGAAGCTGGAATTTTTAATTCACAATCCTGACATTCGGTCAAAAATGGGCAAAAAAGGGCGTGAATTTGTAGTGGAGAATTATGATTCCAAAATTTTAGGAAATCGGCTGGAAGCTATATATTGTGACATTCTTCAAAATTAACAATAGATTTAAAAGTTGAATCCGTTAGTAAGCATAATCATTCCCACCTGTAACCGGGCTCATATCATTGGAGAGACCCTGGATTCTGTACTCGCACAAACCTATAAAAACTGGGAGTGTATCGTGG
>JBAVQO010000206.1:0-1554 GCA_049694135.1 Gillisia sp.
CAAATAGATATAGCTTTTTCCAACTGAATCATTGGCAGCAATATCCAGTTGCTCCCCAATTAAAGCATATTTTAAATACTTAGCAGTATTTGGAACCACACGGGAATATATCTCTGAAAGAAATTGAACAACAGATGAGGAATTTGGATTATATTCAAAGGCTTTTTCTAAATGGGGTATAGCATATTGATATTCTTTATTATTTATATAGTAAAGGGCCTTGGCAATAAGGCTTTCAGCAGATTTTGGATCGTAAAGTAAAGCTTTGTCTGCATTAATATTAATTTTCTCTGTATAATGCTTTTCAACCTGATCGCTATCCAGATAATAGTATGATATGGCAAGTTCGGAATACGCCAGAGCAAATTCCGGATCATTCTCTATGGCTTTTTCAAATAAGGGAATGGCTGCTTTCAGACCTTCTTTAGTCTCTGCTTTAAGTTGCTCCAGGCCTTTTAGGTAATAATCATATGCCAACAGATTTTCTGTAGGTTTTTTATCAATCCGCTTTAATTCGGCAGGGGTAACTTTAGCTTGGATGGCAGCTGCAATTTTTTTTGCAACGGCATTTTCTAAAGAAAATATATCCCCCACTTTATGGGTATACTGTTCCGCCCAAATGGGGGTGTCATTTGATGCATCAATCAATTGAATATTCAATAATACTTGATCGTCAATGCGTTGCCCACTTCCTTCAACTAAGTAACCCACCTTGAGTTCTTCTGCTATTTCTGAAATGGTTTTGTTTGAATTTCTATATTTTTCTACAGAGGTTCTACTTATCACCCGCAGATCTTTGATCTTTTGCAAATTATTAAGTGATGCCTCCATAAGTCCTTTTACAAAATAGAGATTGGCAGAGTCACTACTCATATTCTTAAAGGGCAATACGGCAATGGATTTCTTGCGGTGAACATCCCCAATATCAGACCCAGAAATTTTTTCTGGAAAAAACCAGAATGCTCCTATGACTACAATTACGCAAACTGCCACAATTATTGGCAAACGGTACCATTTAATAAAGCTTCGTGAGGCATCTAAATTATCTTCTGAATTTGTTTCATCTTCAATAGCCACTTCATCATTAGTTTCTTCTTCAACAATTCTTTTTCTAACTTCTCCCGGGGAATACCCATAATAGTCACGAAAACATTTAATAAAGTAGGAGCTATTTCCAAACCCAACCTGATAAGAAATCTCTGAAACAGTAAGTTCTGTTTCTTCCAGCATCTTCATACTTTTTTGAAGCCGAACCTGACGAATAAATTGACTGGCGCTAAGTTCGGTTTGTTTCTTAATCTTCCGCAATAAACTCGACCTGCTCATATTCATAAGATCAGCCAAATCTGAAACCCCAAATTGTTCATTAGAGATATTCTCTAAAATAAGAACTTCAGCCTGTTCAATAAACTTTCCTTGATGCGGGATATTAGACATGTCATGATTATAGTGTATTAAAAGTAGAAAATATTATTAAAAAGGCGGAACCGCTTAAAATTTTTAAATTCTTTGAAGAAAATGGGAACCTGCGCCATAATTTATATTCCTGCCTCA
>JBAVQO010000207.1:0-3251 GCA_049694135.1 Gillisia sp.
CGCTTCAATCGGGTTTATTTCTTTTATTTTTGAAGCGGTTTCAAAAATAAGGGGCTGCAGAATTTCGAAAGGAACATTGTATTTCTTACAGATTTCATCGGCTTCGGTGTACATTAGATTCACAAAATTGCTTACAAAGACGGCTGCCACATGAAGTGATTTTCGCTGTTCGCTTGTTAGGTTTACCACTTTTTCTGAAACAGATTTTCCCAGATCGAACAGAAGTTCTTCTACTTTTTTATTGCTGGCTTCAATGCAAACAGGAATATTTTTAAAATTCACTTTTTTAGATTTTGAGAAGGTCTGCAGTGGGTAAAATACTCCACGATTTTTAAAATTCTTCAGACTTTCCAAGTCCAAACCGCCTGAAGTATGCACCACAACGGCGTTTTTTTGAGGGATTTTTTCAGCAACCCGACCTATAACATCATCTTTTAAAGCCAGGATATAAAGATCTGCATTTGCTATTTTTTGCAGGTCTGTTGTGGTTTCAACAAAGTCTTCAAAATCAATAAGACTGATTTTGTTGTGGTTATACACCTGAACAACTTCAAAATCTGCCGTTTTTTGAATGGCTTTAAATAAATGTGTAGCCACATTTCCAGACCCCAAAAGTACTATTTGAATCATTGCGCTAAAGTACCAAAATTTCCTGTTTTAAAATTAACATTTGAGAAAGGGAATTGATTTGGTATTGGGGACGCTAAATGGTTAAATTTAGTTAAATTTGCAGCGTTTTAAAGTAGTTTTAAATGCAAAAGAAAATAGCGGCTGTCATATTCTCCACAAGACTTATGGCAGTTTTGTTCATTGTTTTTGCCATTGCTATGGCAATGGGAACGTTTATAGAAAGTTGGTATACCACAGAAACTGCCAGAGTGCTAATCTACAATAGTTGGTGGTTCGAGGCGATAATGATTTTATTCGTGATCAACTTTGCCGGGAATATTGTGAGATACGATCTTCATAAACGCGAAAAATGGTCTTCTTTGCTTATCCACCTTGCTTTCGTTTTTATTTTAATTGGTGCGGGAATTACCCGATATATCAGTTATGAAGGAGTAATGCCTATAAGGGAAGGAGAAACGACCAACACTTTTTTATCTGAAACCACCTATCTCACGGCTTTTTTAGATGGAGAAATTAACGGGGAACCGCGGCGACGTGTAATTCAAAAACCCGTATTACTGGCGCCGGCTGTCGATAATCACGAGGTAATCAATACAGATTACAACGGGCAGCCCGTAAAAATTGAAGTAGTAAAATATGTTCACGGAGCAAAGGAAGGAATCGTTCCTTCTAAAGATGGTGAAAAATATTTTAAAATTGTAGAAGCGGGAAGCGGCAGCCGAAAAGAACATTATTTAAAGGAAGGGGAAGTTTCCAATATCAGTAACATTCTTTTTGCCTATAACAAACCTACGGAAGGAGCTGTAAACATTACTGTAAACGACACCTCGTATAAAATAAATGCGCCTTTTGAAGGGTCTTTTATGAGAATGGCAGATCAAAAGCAGGGTCGCGTTATAGCAGACAGTACGCAGCAACTCATGTTGCGTTCTCTTTACAATGCCGGCGGCCTTCAGTTTGTTTTTCCTGAACCGGTTACAACAGGAAAATTTGACATCATGCCTACCGGTAAAAAAATGAAAGGACAACCCGACGCCGTCACGGTAAAAGTTTCTACCCAGGGCAAATCTAAAGAGGTAAATATATTAGGAGCTAAAGGAATTTCAAATCCTCCTAAAAATATAAAACTAGGCGGTATGGATATTTATCTCAATTACGGTTCTAAAGATCTCAAGTTGCCTTTTGCACTAAAATTAGATGATTTTATAGCCAATAAATATCCCGGGACCGAAGATAATCCATCGCCCAGCTATTCTTCATTTAAAAGTAAAGTTCATATTATAGATGATGGAAAAACCCGGCCATACGAGATTTTTATGAATCACATTCTGGATTACAAAGGTTTCCGGCTGTTTCAGGCTTCCTTCGATCCCGACGAAAAAGGAACAGTGCTTTCTGTAAATCATGATCCCTGGGGAACTCGTGTAACCTATACGGGTTATTTCTTGTTGTTTGCAGGACTTATGTTGATTTTGTTTGACAAAGGAAGCCGCTTCGGAAAATTAAAAGTTATGCTTGAAAAAGTAAAAGCTAAAAAATCTAAGATGTTGCTTTTGGCGGCTATTATGTTAATAAGTGGCACTTCTTTTTCCCAAAACCCCACAGAAGAGCAGCAACAGGAGGAAGCCCATGCGCATTTTGCAGCAAGTAAAGCCCAAATAGATTCTGTTTTACAGGCGAATAAAATTCCGCCTAAGGAAGCGGCTAAATTTGGAAGGCTGGTTATTCAGGACGCAGGAGGGAGAATGAAACCGGCAAATACCTATTCTTCTGAATTATTAAGAAAACTAAGCCGGGAAGATACCTATGCAGATATGGATGCCGATCAGGTTTTGGTTTCCATGACCGAAAATCCTGCAATCTGGTACAATGTCCCCTTGATTTATGTGAAGACAGGAAACGATAGTATCCGTGATATTTTAGGCGTTCCTCATGACAAAGAATATCTGGCCATGACCGACTTCTTTGATATGAAGGGGAATTATAAATTGTCGCCTTTTCTTGAAGATGCTTATCGTGCCGGAGTACCCAATCAATTTCAGAAAGATTTTATTGAGACCGACAAAAAAGTAAATCTTTTCTTCAGTGCACTTCAAGGGAAAGTTTTAAGGATTTTTCCTATTCCGGGAGATAAAAACAACAAATGGATTTCGTATCCTGAAGTTGCCGATTCTAATTTAAAGGGAATGGATTCTGTCTATACATCCAAGATCCTTCCGTTGTATATGCAATCGCTTCAGCAGGCGAAGAAGTCGGGAGATTACACGCAGGCAGATCAACTGCTATCGAGTATTACCTCTTATCAGAAAAAATTTGGAAGCGAGGTTATGCCTTCCGACCAGAAGATAAATGCCGAAATCACGTATAATAAATACAATATTTTTAAAAGCTTGTTTATCTGGTATCTGGTTGCCGGGACGTTTATGATGTTTTTTGTAATCGTAAGAATTTTTAAAGATTCCAAACCTATTCGAATCTTAATAGGAGTAGGAGGAATCAGTATTTTAATCCTGTTCATCCTTCAGACCCTTGGTCTTGCCGCAAGATGGTATATTTCGGGCCACGCTCCCTGGAGTGATGCATATGAATCTATGATTTATGTAGCCTGGGCCACCATGTTC
>JBAVQO010000208.1:0-2982 GCA_049694135.1 Gillisia sp.
GACCTCCACAGGTTTCTATTTCTGTTCATCTGAAGAATCTTCCCCATAAACGTTATTATCCGGATTCACATCTGCCATTAAACCATTTTTATCGATTATGATTTTACTGATTGCAGATGTTGGTTTGTCAAGCGTGAAAGTATAGGTTGGCATCGCCCAGGCCCAGGCATCTTTCACTAGCCTGTTCACATCTCGTGGAGCGGGTTTCTCCCAGCGCATCATTTTTAAAGGAATATACACCTGTTGTGAGCTGCCATCGGTATAATTCACCGTAATATCCAGCGGCATGGGCATTAACCCCTTTCTTTCTAAAGTTACCCGCGTTTTGTTCCCTGAAGTTTCCACGCTGTCAATAGCATAATCTATAGTATTGGTAGTTTCAATCCAATCGGTTAAATACCAATGAAGCTGTGCTCCGGAAACTTTTTCGGCAACCCTTATAAAATCGTTTGGTGAGGGATGTTTAAATTTCCATTTATCATAATACTGGTTGAGAGTTTTGGCAAGGTTCTCCTGACCGATTATATATCCCAATTGTGAAAGAAAAACAGCTCCTTTGCTGTAAGCCGCTATTGAATAGGCCACATTAAAGGCATACCGGTCGCTGTGTGTAGTCATGGGTTGTTCGTGACCCGATTTTACTATGTAATCGTAACCTCGGTAAGAACCTGACCAGGGATTTTCGCTGGTTTGGTTTTCAATATCATGTCTTGCTTTTCCAGAAATGTAAGTGGTAAAACCTTCGTCCATCCAGGGGTGCTCACTTTCATTAGTGCCCAGCAATTGCTGAAACCAGGAATGAGCAAATTCATGAGCTAAGGTACCGTAAAGCCCATTGAAATCTTTTCCGCCGGTAATGAGCGTACAATTGGCATATTCCATTCCGCCGTCACCACCCTGAATAAATGAATATTGTTTCCAGGGATAAGGGCCTATATGCTTGTCGTAATATTTTAATAATTCGGCAGCTTTTGGCTCTACTTTTTTCCAGTTATCTTTTACTTCCGGATCGTTTTTGTACAGGAAATTAAGAGTTACTCCATCTGCAGTCTTCATAGAATCATGAATGTATTCCGGATCTGCCGCCCAGGTGAAATCGTGAACGTCGTGTGCTTTAAAATGCCAGGTTAAGGTATTTCCTTTTGGCCTGTTCACTTTTGCTCCTTCTTTCTCGTAACCATAACCGATTTCTTCAGGATTTTGAAGCACGCCGCTTCCGCCTAAAATGTAATTTTTATCGATGGTTATCTTTACATCGAAATCTCCCCAAACGCCAAAAAATTCCCGAGCGATATAAGGATCTGCATGCCAGCCTTCATAATCGTATTCCGCTAATTTTGGATACCATTGGGTCATTGAAAGTGCCACTCCATCGGCATTATTTCTGCCCGAACGTCTAATCTGCACCGGCAACTGCCCTTTAAATTTCATGGTAAAGGTAGTAGATTCTCCTGGAGCCAGAGGTTTCGCTAACGGAACCTGTAAAATGGTTTCTTCATCGGTATATTTAACGGGAGTGCCGTCCTGTTCGAGAGAAATTACTCTTAAATATCCTATTTCTGAAGAATCTAATTTGCTAATTCGACTTTCGTATTTGGGATTTTCCTTGGTTCCCAGGTTATTTACCATTCGGCTGTCGGGATCGGCGATATTCTTTAACCGCGTATCCATTTCGCTTTCCGGTTGAAAGGCGTTAGGATACATATGGTAAAATACCTGCTTTAAAGTATCGGGAGAGTTGTTGGTATAAACCAGCTTTTGATCTCCGGTGTACTGATAATTCTTCACATTCATATCAACATTCATGGTGTAATCTACATGTTGTTGCCAGTAAGTGGAATGGTTTTGTGCGAAGGCAGATATTCCGATAAAAAAGGAAAAGGCTATTAGTAATTTCTTCATAATTATCTTTTTGAAACTTTATCGGCTAAAATTAGCGCATTATATAAATTGACCATTTTTCCTGAAGTTGATAAATCTGAAAACTTCTTTTTGGTTTGTGAATCGCCTACCACCACGGTGGCTTTTGTAGAAATACCGCTGTCCATAATCACATGTTTTACCTGCGAAGCAGTAAGATTAGGGTAGTAGGACCGAATTACAGCAGCAACTCCTGCAACTTCAGGCGAAGCCATAGAAGTTCCCTGCAAGAATTCATAAGTATTATTGGGTGTGGTGGACCAGATTTTGGTTCCCGGAGCAAAAACATCAACATTGGTTTTTCCATAATTAGAAAAACCGGCCACCAATCCAGATCCATACTGGTAATTAAGCGCGCCTACCATGATCATATTGTCGGAAATTTCTTGAGGTGCCTCCGGATATTGATCGTTGGGATAGATTCTGTTTGTATCTACATCTAATCCTTCATTTCCTGCCGCGTTTACAATAAGAACATCGTGATCTGCCGCGTATTTTATGGCATCTATCACCCATTGAGGGTGAGTACTATAGTATTTTCCGAAGCTGGTGTTAATAATCTTAGCACCGTTGTCCACCGCATAACGTATTCCGCGGGCTACATCTTTATCATATTCATCGCCGTTGGGTACCGCTCTAATGGGCATTATCTTTACATTGTTGGCTACCCCGTTAATTCCTATGTTGTTATTTCTTTCTGCAGCAATGATTCCGGCAACGTGTGTACCGTGTTTGATGTCTTCTTTATCTTTGGATGGGCCGGTAACGTCATTGTTTCCATAGTTAACATCGTTAATATCATCGGGATTGTCTCCCACTACGGTGCGGCCGTCGAAATTGAGGTTTAAATTATAATCCAAACGATCCTGATAGTACTTAATGGCATCATCTAATTGAGTTAACGCCTTTGGAATATTTTCATCTACATTAGTCTGAATTTGCATTAACATGGCCTTATACTGCTTCATCTGATCTGTAGTGGCGGGCATATTGGAAAGCTCTTCTGAAGTATAATCTTCTTTCCCTACTTGTGAAGATACGGCCTGATGGGCAGCAATTAAC
>JBAVQO010000209.1:0-4311 GCA_049694135.1 Gillisia sp.
TTGATTTTCAGTGTTTTTTGTTTTTAACAATATCACTTGATATCATATGAATTCATCCGTTTCAGTGAATGATTCGGTGAATACATTTTAAAATTCATTTTACTATCTTAGAAGGACATTTCGGTTGATTTGATTTTCGTCTTTGAAAACTATTGTTTCACTTAAAGACGTTCGAAATGCCTGATTTTACTACCTTTTCTGTACTTTTCTTTACCGTTTTAAAATATATGATTTTGCCTTACTGTTACCAACATTTTTACTTAACATAAATCAAGATATCAACGAATAAAAATTATGGAAAGGACTATTCTCATTTTAATTACAGTGTTTTTATTAAAGGCTTGTTGTGTTGAAAATACTGCAAACTGCCACAAAATAATTACTGTAGTAAACAATACTGATAAGGCGATATATGTTATAAGTGATTATCGCTATCCCAATACAGATGCTTATAGAAACGGTTATAGTTCATCTCCATTAAATTCGGGTTATTCCAAAATTTTGGCACACGAGTCAAGCCAAGGTCATAATAACTCTGAAACTGCACTTCCGTCTTTCGGTACGTGTTATGAAGCAATATATCCAAGTCAGATTGAATCGGACACCATGATGATCTATATATTTGATGGTCCTACCTTAGAAACCAAAGGCTGGGAGTATATCAAAGAAAATGAACTCGTTTTAAAGAGGTACGATTTAACGCTGAAAGATCTCGATAGTCTTAACTGGACAATAACTTATGATGGGGAATAGTATGTAATAAATTAAAGGTAAAAAAGAAACTCGAACAAGCCCTCTAATTTGTCAGACATTATTAAATTTAAACAGCTGTAACATACACAGAAAACGGCTTTTTGCTATTGGGCAGTATTGCAAAATTACAGGATGGAGTTAAACTCGTCACTAGCATGATCGATCATTTGTAGAACCTTTGTAATATCGGTTTTATCTGCAAGAGCAGTTCCAGTTCTCATTGTTGTTGCTGCACCGCAGGCTACTCCCCATTTTAAGATCTCAGGAAGCGAAAAATGCTTGGTAAGAGCATAAATCAAGCCTGCAACCATACTATCACCTGCCCCAATGGTACTTTTTGGAGATATGGATGGATTGGCCTGATAAAAGACACCTTCTTTCGAGGCTAAAAAAGCACCCCCGGCCCCTAAAGAAACAATTATATATTCTGCTTTTTTCGATTGTATCATTTTTAAAGCACAATCCTCTTGCTCTGTCCTTGATAAATAATCCTTTCCGGCCAGGTGTGCCAGTTCTTTCTGATTGGGTTTTAAAAGAAAAACCTTTTCTTTTAGAGATTTCAGAAGCGCAGGGCCAGAAGTATCAATTACCACCTTTATCTTTTTAGGCGAAACCAGTTTTATTAACTGAGCATAATAATCGGTGGGAGTTTCTTCTGGTAAACTTCCGCTTAACACGAGCATATCCCCTGGTTTCAGAAGTCTGTCGACAAGAGATTTTGTTGCCTCCAGTTCGATTTTTTCAAGCTTACTTCCCGGCATCCCAAATCGATACTGCAAATTTGTTCTGGTGTCCACGACAGATAAATTCTCTCTTGTCCATCCTTTTACAGGAATAGCCTCTGTTGTTACTCCTTCTTTATGCAGCAGATCGTTGAGATATTTTCCTGTATCGCCTCCCGAAGTAAACAGGCAATGAGTTTTTTGCCCGAGCCTGCCGAGTACCCGCGAAACGTTTATGCCACCACCTCCCGGCTGGTACTCGATGGAATGGCATTTCAGTTTCTGGGTGGCAACCAAACCATCTACGTAAGCACTTTTATCCAGAGCCGGATTTATGGTAAGAGTGATTATATTCATTGCTTAGTAATTTTTCCGGTAAACTTTTAATTACCAGATTTAGTTTTTAGAATGCTTCCTGTATAATTAAGAATCTTCGACATATATTCTGAAAAGTTTTTAAAAAATATTTCAAACTTTTTTTTCATCAATTCGTGATTCTTCAGGTATAATGTATCACAAGATAAATCATCACATTCTATCATACCTTCCATTTTCTTTCTATGTTCCTGGATTTCAACTTTGAGATTACCCAATTCCCCGGTTTCTTTTTGAATTTGATCTTTAAAAATTTGAAGTTTTTCAAATAGATTGGGATTCTTCGATTCAAAAGCGGCAGAATTCAATAATTTATGAATGAAAATAATCTCAGTTTCAGCAAAATCGATCATGTAGGTCCACCATAAAAGATCTTTATGAAATTTCAAAAGTTCCTCTGTATTGTCCATACTCTTCGTTTTAGATTAAGATTTTAAACCCTTTCAACCAAATATAGAAGAGAACCCAAAAAATTACTATGACAATTATCAGTCTAAAAAGATACTCCTAGTGTTCTGTTCCCAACTTGTAAACTCCGTAGAGTGCGGCTCCTAAAAGAGCCGTTTTTTCATTTAAAATTACTTTCACTGGAATCTTCTGCAACAGAGGATTCATTCGCCCGGATTGAACAAAATTTCTGCGAAAAATTTCCTTATCCATATCATGAATAATATGAGGCAAAATTCCTCCTCCTATAAAAATTCCACCCATGGCTTTATATTTTAGAGCCAGATTTGCAGATTCGATAGCTAGAAAACGAATAAAAAGATTCAAAGTTTCCACACAAATCATATCCTTTTTTGCGAGTGCAGTTGCTGTTATTACTTTGGAAGGATTCTCGCCCTCAATTTTTTTCTTTAACCATAGAGGTTCTTTTTCTTTCTTTAAACTCCGCATCAGTAAATAAATAGTGGAAATACCTGGTCCGGAAATAAGCCTTTCCCAGCTTACATGTCCGTATTTAGACTGGAAAAATTTAAAAATTTCAATATCCAGATCATTTCTCGGGCTGAAATCGCAGTGGCCTCCTTCTGTGGCAAAAGGGTGATAAAAATTTCCATCCCAAAACATTCCCGCCTGCCCCAGACCCGTACCGGGAGAAATTAATGCCACATTCCCGGCAATATTCTCCCCGGTTTTCAGGGTTAAAAAGTCCTTTTCATGAAGTGCTGCCAATCCATACGCGTTAGCTTCCATATCATTAATCATCCAAACAGATTCAGTTTTCAATTCTTTACGAATCTCCTCACTATCGATAGCCCACGGAAAATTAGTGCCCTGTACTTTACCCTGGATAACAGGACCGGCTACTCCCAGCGAGATTCCATCAAGGGGCGGCAAATCTTTCTTCTGAAATTGATGCAGCATCTCTACAAACGACGTATGTTCTTTAGTGGAAAATAATTCTTCGTGCAACAGAAGAAGCTTTTTATCCCTGATTTGAAAAAGAGCGAGGCTTGTTTTTGTTCCTCCAATGTCTGCCGCCAGGATTATTCCCTTTTCTGGGATTTCTGATATGTTTAGACAGTTCAAGGGAATTTGGCCTTTATGAATAATAGGGATTGAAGTATAACCGACTTTCGACATAAGGTTGTTCTTTAAAAGAAGTGTTAGTATTTATAATTCCGTAACCTCCCGGCGTAGGTTTTTCTCTTCAGCTTTATTTATATTTTTAATACCTGAAATGAGCGCATCGGGATTAAAAGAAATACTATCGATCCGGTTTTCTACAAGAAATTGTGCAAATTCAGGATAATCGCTGGGGGCCTGGCCGCACAGCCCAATTTTTATTTTCATTTTGTTAGCTGATGCAATAACCATTGAAATCATTTTTTTAACGCCGGGATCATTAATGTCAAAAATATCACTTAATAACTCCGAATCCCGATCGACTCCCAGTGTTAACTGAGTAAGATCATTAGACCCGATCGAAAAACCATCAAAAAACTGAGCGAATTCTTCTGCCAGAATAACGTTATTGGGTATTTCCGTCATCATATACAGCTGTAAAGCGTTTTTGCCTCTTTTTAAACCATTTTTTTCTAACAGGCGAACAACTTTATCGGCCTCCTTCAAAGTACGGCAGAATGGGATCATTATTTTTATATTTTCTAATCCCATATCTTCACGTGCCATTTTTAATGCCCGACATTCCAACTCGAAAGCCTCCTGGTATTTGGGATGATAATATCGGGAAGCTCCCCTAAAGCCTATCATAGGATTAGATTCCAGAGGTTCAAACTGAGAGCCTCCTATAAGATTGGCATACTCATTGGATTTAAAATCGCTCGTACGTACAATTACATCTTTAGGATAAAAGGCTGCCGCGATGGTAGCTATTCCTTCAGCCAACTTCTGAACAAAGAAATCTTCTTTATTTGGGTAGTGATGAGTTAATTTTTCAATCTTTTCTCTAATAGTCTGATCTTCTATTTTTTCAAAATGCTTTAAGGCCATAGGA
>JBAVQO010000210.1:0-2676 GCA_049694135.1 Gillisia sp.
TACATGTTTTAAATAAATGGCTCCTGTTAAAGGGTGGCAACCCTTTCCCATCAAAGAACCTCCTCCTGATAGCCGCCATTTTCCATAATCTTGAGAATGAGAACCCGAATGCGACTGTTGAGCCTGAATCCAGAGGACTTGAGCTTTTGTTTTTTCTATTATTTCTCTTTCCTTTTGAACAGCTGGCGCATAAACCCAATTCTCTGCATACATTATCGACCCCTCACTTTCACTTTCGGCACTTAACATTCTTTTGATACTTTCCAAGGCCTTTTTTAGTCCAACTTCTCGAGAAAAGGTGTCTCCATTGAACTCTTTACTCCCATCTCCGAAATAACCGGTGAAAGGTTTTTCTATAATAACATCTTTATTATTTTTTAAAACTTCGATTGCAATAGGTTCATGAGTAACAGGTGGTGTACAAACGTGCAAAATGTCGGATGCAGAAATTAGAGCTTCCATACTGTCAAAGATTTTAACTCCTTTTTTTTCGGAAAAATCCTTTAATTCATTTGGGCTTTTAGAATAAATTCCCGCTACCTCTACCTTTGTACTAAATACACGCTGAAGCGCTTCATAATGAAAATTTGCGGCAAATCCTGATCCTATTAATCCTGCTCGTAATGTCTTTTTTTCCATAATATTTTTTCAATTAGATTTAATTACACGTACCATATTCATTGGCTATTCCCTGTTTCAATTCTTGTAGAAAAAAGGGAACCATTTTCTCTGCATCATAAGGACGGAAAGGATATGGGGGATGCGGCTCTCCTTTTCTTACTTTATCGCCTAAAGTTTCAATTGGCAAGTATCCTCTGTAACCGCTATTATCAATAATCCTAAGTAACCTGGGCATATCTATTCTTATCCTACTCAATACTCCAAAGGGACTTTCTTTAACCTGAAAATTGACTGCATAGGGCATAATTTTTTCAATTTCCTCGTATGGATCATCGGTAATAAAATAACCGGTATCCACATCTGCACCAATCCAGTCTGAGTCCACCATTTTAAGAAGTTTAATCGTTTGATCGGCAGTTTTTAGAAAACCTCCGTGGTTTTGTACTCCAATCAATACTCCATGTTTGGCTCCATAATCTGCACATTCTTTTAAGGCCTCCGCCATATATTTATATATTTCTTCACGACTATTTTCATATCCTTTAAGTTTTGGCCCTGCAAATACGCGCACTACCGGAGCACCCAATTTTTCAGCAACATCAACCCAATTTTTCACAATCTGAATATCCTTTTCTCGCTCTTTAGCATCCCCTATAGCAAAATCATTTCTCACACCTGTTCCGCCAATTTCCACACCCATTTTATAAGCATGTCTTTTGATTTTATAGATGTATTCGTCACTTGGTACATCAGGAAATCCTGGAAAAAAATAGCCGGTAAGATCCACAGCATCGAAACCATGTTCCGCTGCATAATCGATCATATCAAACAAATCCCAATCAGTATGATTTAATCTTCGGGAAAATGAATAGGCATTTAAACTTGTTTTAACACGCGAATTGGTTCTTTTCTTGGTTAAATCCTGTTTCGATTTGTTTAAAGCCGCTGTATTTTCCGAAAGATCCTGGATTTTTATGTTTTTCCAATACACGTGCATGGGCTTCTCTTCAGTAGTAGCATGAACCTGCAATCCTATAAAGCCGGAGGAAACAGAATTATCAAAAAGGGAAGCCGCTAATACACCATTCAGCCAGGTATAAATTCTATAACCTGTAGCTTCAATTCTTAAATGATTCCATTCTCCGGGTTTAAAAGCCTTCCGCGCTTCTTCATTATGTGTCAGGTCAAAAAGCCAGCCTCTGCCCTTTTCTTCATAGATTCCACCGGTCCAACTTCTAGGTTGGGTATTAGGAGGGATTATCGCACCCTCACTGTCATAATTAGGGGGATTTTCCGAATATAATTTCTTTTTTGCTGGATCAATTTCCACTTGATATCCGTGCACTATTCCGTCTTTATAATCCTTATCGGAATGACTGCGAATCTGAATTCCGGAATTAAGCCCTTCGTCCACTTTAAAATCTAATTGAAGTATAAAATCTCCGTATGGTTTTTTAGTGACCAAGAAGCTATTGGGAGAATTCAAGGCGGTTGTACCTTCTATCATTCCATCTTTTACCTTGTAGGTTGCAGAGCCTTGGATTTGCTCCCAACCGTCGAGATTTTTGCCATTAAAGAGATCTTTATACGGAATATCATCCTGTGCAAATATGGAGGTGTGCAGAAAAAAGATTCCTATCACACTGAGGTAAATGCTAAATTTTTTCATAGTAATATTTTATTGATTAAAGGCTTGATTTTTTGCATTTTTAACTTTCTGAAGAAAGGCAGGAACCGTTGTATAGGGATCGTATTTAGCCATTGCTGCTTTGGATTTACTTTTGTCTTTATTCCCTCCTGCTGGTGATAAAGTTTCAATTGGCAAATATCCCCGATATCCCGTGTTTTTTATTATCTGCATAATTTTCTCCAGATCTATATCAACATCACTGGCAGCGCCAAATACACTTTCTTTCAATTGGAAGTTAACTGCATAGGGCATTGTTTCTTCTATATCTTTATAGGGATCATCAGTAATGAAATATCCAGTATCCACGATTACCCCAAACCAATCAGAATTTACACGTTTTACTAAGTCAATGGTTTGTTCTGCTG
>JBAVQO010000211.1:0-5656 GCA_049694135.1 Gillisia sp.
TTGCAGAAGGATTAGCCCATCGTATTGTAGACGGTGATATCCCGGAAAACCTTAAAAATAAACAAATCTATTCGCTGGACATGGGCGCACTCATCGCCGGGGCCAAATTCAAAGGCGAATTTGAAGAACGTTTAAAAGCGGTGATCAAAGAAGTTACCGGTAGCGAGGGCGATATTGTGCTGTTTATAGATGAAATTCACACTCTCGTAGGTGCCGGTGGAGGCCAGGGAGCAATGGATGCCGCCAATATTTTAAAACCGGCTTTGGCCCGGGGGGAATTGCGTGCTATAGGCGCCACGACTTTGGACGAATATCAGAAATATTTCGAAAAAGATAAAGCACTGGAACGTCGCTTCCAAAAAGTAATGGTAGACGAGCCCGACACCGAGAGCGCGATCTCTATTTTACGCGGAATCAAAGAAAAATATGAAACCCATCATAAAGTTCGCATCAAAGATGAAGCTATTATAGGGGCCGTGGAATTATCGCAGCGTTATATCACCAACCGGTTTTTACCCGATAAAGCGATAGATCTTATGGATGAAGCGGCATCTAAACTGCGGATGGAAATAAATTCCAAACCCGAAGAACTGGATGCGCTCGACCGAAGGATCACCCAGCTGGAAATCGAGATTGAAGCCATTAAACGTGAAAACGACGAAGCCAAACTGAAATCCCTGCGCGCCGACCTCGCCAACCTGAAAGAAGAAAGGAACGAGCTGAATGCGCAGTGGAAAAACGAAAAAGAAGTTGTAGATAATATTCAGACCACAAAATCTGATATCGAGCAATTCAAGCTGGAAGCAGAAAGAGCAGAACGCGAAGGCGACTATGGTAAAGTAGCCGAAATTCGCTACGGAAAAATAAAAGAAGCCCAGGAAAGGCTGGAAACACTTCAGAAAGATCTCGAAGAGAACCAAAGCGAAACTTCACTGATAAAAGAAGAAGTTACTTATGAAGATATTGCAGAAGTGGTTGCAAAATGGACCGGTGTACCGGTGACAAAGATGCTTCAGAGCGAACGCGATAAACTCCTGAAACTCGAAGATGAACTCCATAAAAGAGTGGTAGGACAGGAAGAAGCTATCCAGGCGGTAAGCGATGCCGTGCGGAGAAGCCGTGCCGGATTGCAGGATCAGAAAAAACCTATCGGTTCCTTTCTTTTCCTTGGAACCACAGGAGTTGGTAAAACCGAGTTAGCGAAAGCGCTTGCGGAATATTTGTTCGACGACGAATCTGCAATGACGCGCATCGATATGAGCGAATATCAGGAAAGACATTCGGTGAGTCGTTTAGTGGGAGCGCCTCCGGGATATGTTGGCTACGACGAAGGCGGACAGTTGACTGAAGCAGTGCGTAGAAAACCTTATTCTGTAGTACTGCTGGATGAAATTGAAAAAGCCCATCCCGATACCTTCAATATCTTATTGCAGGTGCTGGACGAAGGCCGGCTTACCGATAACAAAGGCCGTTTAGCCGATTTTAAGAATACTATCATCATTATGACCTCCAATATGGGAGCGCAGATAATTCAGGAGAAATTTGAAGCGGTAAAAGATGTGGAAACCGCCATGGAGAGCGCCAAAACTGAAGTGCTTGGGCTCTTAAAACAAACCGTTCGTCCGGAATTCATAAACAGGATCGATGATATTGTAATGTTTACTCCGCTCACTAAAAAGGATATCAGGCAGATTGTTGGGCTTCAGCTAAAAGGAGTGAAAAAAATGCTGGCCAAACAGGGAATTGTACTGGACGCCACAGATCAGGCCATAGATTATCTCGCCAGGATGGGATTCGATCCTCAATTTGGTGCCAGACCGGTAAAACGCGTGATTCAAAGGGAAGTTCTAAATAAACTCTCTAAAGAGATCCTTTCCGGAAAAGTAACCATCGATAGTATTATTCTACTTGATGAGTTTGATGACAACCTGGTGTTCAGAAACCAGGAAGCGCTAGCCGAAAGTCCTGAATAACAAATTGAGTATAAAAAAGAAAAGCCCCGGAAAATTCCGGGGCTTTTTCATAAAAAAAAGGCCGTTTAAATTTTGAAAGTTATGGATCCATCTATTTGGAGCCGGGTTTAACACCGGTGCCAGCATTGGAAAATGTTTTTTCAAACAACTTCTATAACTATCAAAATACTTAAACAGCCCTTTGTATAAGTGGTTTACCGACTACCACTTATCTATTTCTTTTTTTAATTCTTCTTTAGAACGTCCGGTTTTTTCTTGTAACCTTCCCAACATTTCGTCGAATTTTCCTTCGGTGTAGGTGGTGTCATCGTCGGTTAGATCACCGTATTTTTGTTTAAAATCTCCACGTATTTGTTTCCACTTTCCTTCTAACTGATCGTTATTCATAATTTTTGTTTTAATGTTTATAAGATAAATGTAATCAGCAATGACGCGGAATTCTCTCAACAAACTCCCATTTTTATCTTAATGATTTGTTATTTTTGCCCATATTTCCCTGTTCTTATGAAGAAGTTAGTCTTTTCTGTTTTTCTCCTGAGCCTCTTAACGGGCTGTTCGATTTTTAAACCTGTTCCCGGTAAAACCAAAATCACTTTTTTAGATGATTATATTATTCCGAAGGATCTAAAAGTAGACAGCACGCTGGTGGGCGGACTTTCCGGCATAGAATATGCCAACGGCCAGTATTATTTTATCTGCGATCAGCCTTCTACTCCCCGGTTTTATGAAGCCGATATAAAGATAAGTGACAAAAAAATTGATACCGTTATTGTGAAAAAAGCGGTGAAACTGAAGAGGTCTTCGTCTTTTTTAAAAGATCATACCCTGGACCTGGAAGCGATTCGGCTTACCAGCGATAAGAATTTTATAATCAGTAGCGAGGGGGCCATCAAAGACCAGCAGGATCCTTCCATTTTTACCGTAACCCCGGACGGAACCTTTATTAACAGCTTCAGCCTTCCCTCCTATTTTATGGCTTCGGGGAAACAGCATCCCCGAAATAACGGAGTTTTTGAGGGTCTTGCTCAAAATATTGATCATACCGGATATTGGGCTTCCATGGAATTGCCCTTAACCCAGGACGGGCCAAAAGCAAAACTTTTCCCCACTAAATCCCCTGTGAGGATCACCGATTTCGACTCCCGGAGCCACCAGGCCACCGCACAATTTGTTATGGAATTAAGCAGGATAAAAAAAATTCCCTGGGAGTATTTCGCGGTTAACGGAGTTACAGACCTGCTTCAGTACGGGCCGCATCAGTTTTTAGTGCTGGAAAGAGCCTATTCTTCAGGCCACGGCAGCAATGGAAACACCATCAGGATCTATAAGGTAAACACCCAATACGCCACCAATACTCTCGACATAGAAGAATTGAAAAATTCGGCTTATGTGCCTGCGGAAAAAACCCTCATCTTCGACTTTAAATCTATTCAGAAAAAATTAAAAGAGAATATAATCGATAACATTGAAGGTATGACTTTTGGGCCCGATCTGCCGAACGGACATAAAACCCTGTTACTGATTTCCGACAATAATTTTAATACCATGGCACCACAGGTAACCCAGGTACTGCTAATGGAAGTTGAACTTTAAATTTTTTAAAATGAAAAAAATATTCCTGTTGCTCTTACCTCTTTTTGTAGCCTGTAATTTTCAGAATGAAGGAAAAAAAACGAATACTGAAGATGTGAATTCTAAAAAACCACCTCAATCTACTGTTTATTATCTTATTCGTCACGCCGAAAAAGAAACAGGAAAAGATCCGGAACTTACCGACGAAGGAAAGCAGCGGGCCAAAAAATGGGCAAAAATATTTCGGGAAGTACCTTTTAAAGAGGTTTACAGCACCAACTACAAACGCAGCATGGCCACCGCCCGGCCAACAGCCAAAGAAAAAGGGCTTTCTATTAGGTCTTACAATCCGGATAGTCTGTATTCTGAAGACTTTAAAAAGGAGACCCATGGAAAAACCGTCCTGGTGGTGGGACACAGCAATACCACCCCGGCGTTTGTTAACGCCATAACAGGTTCCAAATACAAGAATTTACCGGACAATGAATATGGTGCCCTTTTTATTGTTACCGTATATCCCGACGGAAAAACCGATACACAGGAGTTGTTTTTTAATTAAACACCTTCCTTCGGCGATATCTATTCTTTCTTCCGGTTTCCTTCTCTTTAAAAAGAAAAGTATCTTTGGTCACTAATTAAAAATTATGCTGTTTCAGGATTTTCCACTTTCTCCAGAGATAAAAAAAGGCATTTCTGCCCTTGCTCATGAAGTTCCCACTCCCATTCAGGAAACTGCTATTTCTGAAATTTTAAGGAGAAACGATGTGCTGGCCGGAGCGCCGACAGGAACAGGAAAAACCGGAGCTTTTGCCATTCCGCTACTTCAACTGCTGCAAAAGAAGAAGGAAAAATCCACTAAAAGCAGTCTTTCGCTCTTAATTGTAAGTCCCACCCGCGAACTGGCGGTGCAGCTGGAAAAAGATTTTGCGGCCTATGCGCAATTTACGTCTCTTAAAACCGGGGTTGTTTTTGGAGGAACTTCTCTGAATCCGCAGATCGAGATCCTGAAAAACGGGCTTGATATTCTGGTAGCCACCCCCGGAAGATTGTTGGATCTAAGAAAACAGGGCTATATCGATCTCGAAAAAATAGAAGTCCTGGTGCTGGATGAAGCCGATTTACTCCTGGACATGGGATTTATCGATGAGATAAGAAAAATCATAAAACTGGCGCCCAACTTGGAACAACGCCTGATGTTCTCGGCTACTTTACCGCCAAAAGTGGAAGACCTGGCAAAGAATTTTCTTCAGGAGCCGGTAAGGATACAGGTGGGGAAAGATTCTTCTTCAGCAAAAGGTATAGAGCCGCTTCTGTTTTATGTTTCAAAACCAGACAAGACAGAGTTGCTGCTGTTCGTAATGCGCAACATCATAAAGGAGAAATCGGTACTGATCTTCCGGAGAACCAAATTCGGGGTAGAAAAAACTGCCGATTCCCTCACAAAAAACGGATTTCAGAATACTGTTTTGCACGGAGATAAAAGTCAGAGCGATCGCTCCCTCGCCTTAAACGACTTTAAAAGCGGAAAAGTAAAGATCCTGGTGGCGACCGATGTGGCTGCCAGAGGACTGGACATAAACGGGTTGGATTATGTAATTAATTTTGATATCCCCAACATGCCGGAGACTTACGTACATCGAATTGGCCGTACCGCCCGGGCGGGTCAATTGGGAACGGCGCTTTCTTTTTGCAGTGCTTCAGAACGCGAGTATCTCAACAATATCGAAAAGCTTATAAATCAAAAAATACCGGTTGCCGAAGAAAATCCATATCCGCAAGCCCAGGATGCGCCACCACCCGTGCATAAAAAGAAGGGCAGCAAACACAAAAAAGGCCGAAAAGGAAGCGGAAGCAAATCGAATAAAAAACGCTGGTACTAAGTTAGTTATGAGTTAAGAGTTCGGAGTTAAGAGTTGAAAATTTATAGGTCGGAGATTGAGTTAAGAATTTGGATTTTGAACTTTGGAGTTTGAATTTTTTCAAAACTGTTAATAACTGCTGCAAAAAGTTATTTCCTTTGGTCCTATTTAAAGAAAGTTTTTTCTAAATTGGAATCCTCTCCAAATCGTATTAATGCCAGCCTTCATACAACCATTGTCCCCACATTATGG
>JBAVQO010000212.1:0-1792 GCA_049694135.1 Gillisia sp.
GAAATAAATGAAGCTTTCAAGGTGCAAAGGGCAGGGTCAGAATTGGCTCTGCTTTTTTTTATATCGCCCCCGGTTTTATTTGCTTACTCAGTGTCCATCCATTAATGAGGATTATTATTAAGATCCCCCGTTGAAAAGAACGGGATAAAAAGGCTTTCGAAAAAAATAACCGCCCCGTTGAAGTACCGGGACAAGCCGGCATATGTGTAATATTCCGAGGATTATTTTTTTTGAGCATAACGCAGATATTGGACAAAAAGGCTATTTATGGATGGGCAATTGTTAACCCAAAGATGCACTCGCCAGTTTAGTATAAAAAGCGCCTGATGGTTTCAATTCGCTTTTATATAAAACAATTTGACCGGCAGTAAATGTTTCAGATTCAAATTTTCTAAATACCATCAGTGCATCACCGAATTTTTTCACGTCGATTTTATCCTTTATACGTCCCATGGTGAGGTGGCCCTTGAAAGGTCTTTTCTCACCGGGGAAACCAAGCACCTTTAAATTTTCATCCAGGGTTTTCTGAAGCCCCACCAAAGATTCAAGTTGACCTGTGAGACCAACCCATAAAACACGGGGGCGTTTCATACCCGGAAAAACACCAATACCTTTTGCTTTTAGAGATATAGGCGTAGAGCCCTCCACGGTTTTAGATATGATTTCAGCAATTTCATCGATTTTAACCGCTTCGACGTCTCCTAAAAACTTTAATGTCAGATGAATGTTTTCGGACCGTACCCATCTAATGTTAAAGTCATAAACTTTTATGCCATCCTGAAGTTCACGAAATCTGGAAAGAATGTCGTCCGGAATCTCAATGGCTATAAACGTTCGAATGGATTTCGACATAAAAGAATCAGGTAATCGGTGATGGGTAATGGGTTATTGGTAATGGATTGACAGAATAAGATGCCCCAGGAATCAACATCTTTTACCTATAACCTATCACCTATAACCTATGACCTGATTTATACCTGTCATCGTATTGGTAACGTAAACTGCGGTTCTCCGATTAAAAATTTACCCTTTAAAATCCATCTTTTTAGTGTTTCGGCAATTTCACGTGCCCTAACCACGCTGGACAGCGGGGCCGTGGGTATTTCTTCTCCTCTAAATTTGATGTGGCCGCTCTTAAGTTCCGCATAACTTACCTGACCGTAGCTTTTTGAAATGCCGTTTGCATAATCATGTCCATAGTCGACAATCTGGGTAAAAAGTTCCTCGTCCGATACCGCGGTGTATTGTACAATCTCCTCGTTAAGTATGGGAATTGGAATGCCCAACCCCAAAGCAAGCGAACATCCATATCCCTGGATACTCACACCCATGAGCCACTTTGGTTTCATTTTTTTGAGATCTCCCATAACCCACAGCGTGCCGGCAGGTGTCTTGGGAGAACCCCTTTTTGTTCTTTCTACCGATGGATGGTGTTGCGTGCCGGACCAGGTAACATATCCTTCTGCTCCACCAAGGAAAATTCTAGTACCCAGGCCGATGGTTTTATAATAGGGATCATTTAATAGCGGGCTGAGTTGTCCGGCCGAGCAATAATTTGCATTGGCGGCTCTGGGTTTCAAGGCTCCCATGTATGTGTAGACCGTTTTATTCGTAAGATTCACGGCACAGTTATAGTTTTGATATCCGTTTCGAGGATTACAGAGCACGGCATTTGGAAGTTTTTGTAATGAAATTTCCTTTTCAACAATTCTTCCCGGATAACAATCTGTCCCGTAAGCATCGGCCTTTAAAAAAACTTTCTTTCCAGCCACCAGGTCTTGAATAACATGTC
>JBAVQO010000213.1:0-4846 GCA_049694135.1 Gillisia sp.
GAAAAAGTGGAAAAAAGAGCTCTTTCTTCTGAAGGGATGGAAGAAAGAAGGATTTTAATAGTAGATGACAACCGCATCAATCAGGTAGTAACGAGGCGAATTCTTGAGAAAAAATCTTTTGTTTGTGAGATTTGCAACAACGGTCTCGACTCCATAAAAAAAGTACACGAAAGTCATTTCGACCTGGTTTTAATGGATGTGAATATGCCGGGAATTTCGGGGCTGGAAGCGGCACGAAGAATTCGTCAATTTAACCAGGATATTCCCATTGTGGCCTTAACGGCCGTTGAAATCGAAGAAATTCGCGACGAGATTTTTCAGGCAGGAATGAATGATATTATTGTAAAACCATACGACACTTCTGTTTTTTATCAGGTAATCTTCAGAAATCTTTCCCCGGAAGTAGTTGGTAGCTAATTTTTATTTTATTATCCGCGAGTTTTCCTGTTTCTTAAACAGATTATTCCTGGCAGGGAAAAATAGAATATTGGAGATTTTAGCTTCACCTGTTTTTTTTCCGATTCCATTTTGTTTACTCCAGTTATGGAATTCCCAGGTAGTGGCAAAAGGAACGCCATCTACAACTTTATAATCTTTATAAACAATAGCCTTTGGGTTTTGAGCTCCAGTTTCTTGATAACCGCTACTATAGGCTACAGCGTGTAGTAATTGGCTTTCAGGATCCTGGTAAAGCAGAAACCAATTGGCTGGAACATTACGGGTATGACCAGTAAAAGTTAACTTTCCGGTATTAAAAATGCTGTTTTCCGTTTTTTGAGGCCCTATTTGCTGCCACTGTGTACCGGGATCGTTTAACCTGAAAGGCAGAAAGAAAAAATATTGCCACGTAAACATATTTAATCTGGATCCTTTATCTTCCGCATTCGCAGGACAGATAAATACATCATTGCCATCGAAAACCACCAGAGTTCCGTCTTTTTTATCGATCCTTATTTTTGTTGAATTGGTTAAAGAAGTTACTTTAGCCTGCAGTGGCTCCTGGCCTGCAGAGGAAAGAGCTATATTAAAAGAAACCGCTTTGTGATTTTTAAATTCTTCAATATTGTGGGCTTCTTCAATATCGCTGGCGAATGGTGTTTTTGAAAAAGCTGAGTCTTTACCTATTCCGGCGTCCGGTGCAGATAATTCCACATTTTCTGCAGGAAAATTTTGCTGTTTTCTGTCTTTGCAACTTACGAGGGCAAGCAGGGAAAATATGAGCAACAGTGCTTTCATTTTGTGTTTTTTCGAGGTTATGTAGTCTTAAAAGTAACAGGTGTAAGGAAATAAACAAAAAAGGCTTTCAAAAATTGTTCTGAAAGCCTTTTTTAATAGTCAAGAGAATTCTTCTATTTCACCATTTCAAAACTTCGTTTGATAAAGGCAGTTAATTCTTCTCCTTTTAAAAGATTCTGAGACAGTCTTGCAAGATCGAGCGATTGCTTGATCAAACGGTCCTGTTTTTTCTCGGTTTTAGTGTTTAAAATTTCCGAAATCAGCTCGTGATTTGTATTTACAACCAGATTATACATTTCGGGCATATTTCCCATTCCAAACATTCCACCGCCGGTTTGCTGCATTTCTTTCATACGGCGCATAAATTCGGGCTGGGTAATAATTAAGGGAGCCGCATTGCTGTCCATAGCCTCTAATTGAATGGAATATTTTTCTTTTGGAACTACTCTTTCAAAATCGGCTTTTAATTTATCTTTTTCCTCATCACTGAGTTTAGAGATCTTCTCTTCTTCTTTTTTGATGAGATTGTCGATATGATCGCTGTCTACACGTACAAAGGAAATTTTTTCCTTAGAGGTTTCCAGTTTCTGTAACAGGTGAGAAACTATAGGCGAATCCAGTAAAAGCACTTCATAACCTTTCTCTTTTGCGGCTTCAATGTAACTGTGCTGCGCATCCTGGTTAGAGGCATAAAGAATGACCATATTTCCGTCTTTATCGGTCTGGTTATCTTTTATTTTTTCCTGAAGTTCTTCAAAAGTAAAATACTTGTTGTCTACTGTTGGATAAAGGGCAAATTTTTCTGCTTTTTCGAAGAATTTGTCTTCAGAAAGCATTCCATATTCAATAACGATTTTAATATCGTTCCACTTTTTCTCGAAATCTTCCCGATTATTATTGAACAGAGATTTCAGTTTATCTGCCACTTTTCGGGTGATGTAACTGGAGATCTTTTTCACGGCTCCGTCTGCCTGCAGATAAGAACGAGAAACGTTCAGCGGAATATCCGGAGAATCGATAACGCCGCGAAGCATAGTCAAAAATTCGGGAACAATGCCTTCCACATTGTCAGTAACAAAAACCTGGTTTTGATACAGTTGGATCTTATCCTTCTGAATATTCATGTCCTGCGTCATCTTAGGGAAATACAAAATTCCGGTAAGATGAAAAGGATAATCTACATTTAAATGGATATGAAATAGCGGATCCTCGAACTGCATGGGATATAATTCCCGGTAAAATTCTTTATAATCCTTATCCTCAAGATCGGTTGGTTGCTTGGTCCATGCCGGATTTGGATTGTTTATAATATCGTCTACCTCTTTAGTTTCTGGTTTTTCATCTTTTTTTTGCATCTTCAGGAAGAGGAAGTTCTTCGGTGCGCGTACCAAATTTAATAGGGATCGGCATGAACTTGTTGTATTTTACCAAAAGTTCACGTATTCTGTCTTTTTTCAGAAACTCTTTATCGTCTTCATTAATATGAAGAATAACCTCGGTTCCTCTTTCTTTTTTATCGGAATCTTCCAGGGTGAACTCGGTGGTTCCTTCACAGATCCAGTGTGCTGCCGGTTCATCTTTGTATGACTTGGTTATAATTTCAACTTTATTGGCCACCATAAAGGCAGAATAAAAACCAAGACCAAAATGCCCAATAATTCCACTGTCTTTGGCCGAATCCTTGTATTTTTCGAGGAACTCTTCAGCCCCGGAAAATGCTACCTCGTTTATATACTTTTCAACTTCTTCTTTTGTCATTCCCACTCCATGGTCAATCACATGTAGGGTTTTGTTCTTTTCGTTGATCTTTACCTCTATAACAGGATTTCCATATTCCACATCGGTTTCCCCAATGCTGGTTAAGTGTTTCAATTTTAAAGTCGCATCTGTCGCGTTGGAAATAAGTTCGCGCAGAAAAATTTCGTGATCGCTGTAAAGAAATTTCTTTATAAGAGGAAAAATGTTCTCTACAGATACATTAATGTTTCCGGTTGCCATATGTGATATTGTTTAGTTTAATATTTTTCAGATTTATACAAGTCAAAAAAAATACCACGAAATTTTCGCTGACATTCTGACACGTGTAATGAAAGCAGAAAATTCTCGTCTAAAAACTTATAAATTTTACTGCAGATTAATTTAACATAGTTTTTTGTTTAGTTTTTTATAAATAAAGTTAAACAGTTTGTATCTTTGAAAAAGCAATAAATGTATGGCTACTAAAACTCAAAAAAAGGGAACTCCTGCTAAATCTAAAAAATTAGATAAGCAAGCTTTGATTGGCTTATATATGGAGTATATGTTGGAACAGGAGGTGTGCCCCAAAAGCGTTTATAAATTTTGTAAGGAGAACCATATTAAGGAAACCGAATTTTACGATTTCTTCGGAAGTTTTGAAGGACTTAAAAAAGGGGTTTGGACAGAATTTTTTAATAACACCTGGAAATTACTGAGCGAAAGCCCCGAATTCGATTCCTTTTCTCCGCGCGAGAAATTACTCACTTTTTACTATACTTTCTTTGAACTATTAACCGCGAACAGGAGTTATGTTTTATTGAGTTTGAGGCAGGAGCCCGAACTTCTTAAAAATTTGGAGCAGCTAAAAGGTTTACGAAGAAAAGTAAAAAGTTTTGCTTCAGAATTGATTCAGGAGGGAAATGAAAACAAATCCGGTAAGATTTTTAAACAATCGGAGACAGTATTTTCTGAAGCTGCCTGGATCCAGTTATTATTTATTCTGAAGTTTTGGATGGACGATAATTCGGCTCAATTCGAAAGTACCGATGTGGTGATAGAAAAGTCGGTGAACACCGTCTTTGATCTCTTTGATAATACACCCCTGGAAAAAGTGATTGATCTGGGAAAATTCCTTTGGAAAGAAAAAATGAAGTAATTCCCCCATGACTGAGCCTCACAGATTATGGCCCTACACATTCAATATCTGTGAGGTTTTAATTAGAAAAAGATGAAAACGATAGATAAAATACCGACAGGAAAACTTGGCAGAACCGGCAAAATGGTTCAGACCGGGGTAAAGATCGGTGGGAATTATCTTAAATATTATGGAAAAAAGGCCTTCGATTCCGAATTTTCAAGAGAAGAATTAGATGAAAATAATGCCTCTGATATTTACGACGGCTTAAAAAGTCTGAAAGGGAGTGCCCTGAAAGTGGCCCAAATGCTTTCGATGGAAAAGAGTTTATTGCCCAGTGCCTATGTGGAGAAATTTTCGCTGGCTCAGTTCAGTGTTCCTCCGCTTTCTGCGCCTTTGGTAAGAAAAACCTTTAAAAAATATAACGGGAAATATCCTGAAGAATTATACGATACGTTTGCAACTCATTCGGTAAATGCAGCCAGCATCGGACAGGTGCATCAGGCTGTAAAATATGGGAAAAAACTTGCTGTGAAAATCCAATATCCGGGAGTTGCAGACAGCATTAGTTCTGATCTGGCGATGGTTAAACCCATCGCCACCAGAATGTTCAACCTTCAGGGCAAGGACTCTGAAAAGTATTTCCAGGAGGTGGAAAGTAAACTTCTGGAGGAAACAGATTATGTGCTGGAAGTGAAGCAAAGCAAATTCATTTCCGAAGCCTGTAGTCATATTCCC
>JBAVQO010000214.1:0-2757 GCA_049694135.1 Gillisia sp.
GTATTTAATTCTTCCTGATTCTATTTTTAACTACCTGGCCAGAATTCAGGACATAAATCACTGGTCTCTCCAGCCCGAAAAAACCGAATTAGTAAGTAATTATTTAAAATTCTGGAATCGCCTGCCCGAGTATTATCAAAAGTTAAGAGCCCGTCTTTTGGAAAAACATCAGGCATATCAGGGGCTGATATATCGACGTGCTTCAGAAAAAATAGATGAATTTAGTGCAGATTCGGCTGCAAAATATGTGTTTCTGGGCTTCAACGCGCTGAACAACGCCGAACAACATATCATTCAAAATATGTTGGATAAAAATGCCAAAATATTCTGGGATATAGATGCCATTCATTTTCAGGATCGCGAACATGACGCCTCCCTGTTTTTGAGAGAATATTCCTCTACCTGGCCCTATTATCAAAAAAACACATTCCAGCTGTTGGACAATTCCTTTTCTTCAGAAAAGAACATTGAGATCGTGGGAGTTCCTAAAAACGTAGGACAGGCGAAATACGTGGCCGAAATACTTGCTGAAATCCCTGGCGAGAAACTCCATTCTACAGCGGTGGTTTTGGGTGAAGAATCGCTTTTATTGCCGCTTCTCAATTCTGTTCCATCCGAAATCGAGGCCATGAACATCACCATGGGGTTTCCGCTAAAGTACAGCTCGCTCTCCTCCTTGTTTTCAGCTTTATTCGAAAATTTTCAGATCGCCAATAACAGGTTTTATTATAAAAACGTGGTTGCGGTTTTAAGCAATCCTATTCTTCAGAAAATTTTAGGGGACTCGGGAAACAAGGCTCTTAAAAAAATAAAAGAGGAAAACCTCACTTATTTAAGTCAGCAGAAAATTGCCTCGCTCGTTGTTGAACATTCAGATTTTCTTCATAAATGCTTTCCAGAGAAGGAATTATCGCCGCGAGAAGCGCTTTCGAATTTCGATGAAATTGTTAATGAAATTGAACCTTTTACGCGAAAAGATGCAGACAGTTTAGTAAGAGAGTTTCTGTTCCAGTATTCCGAAATTTTTAAAGAACTAAAAGGGCTTGTAAAAAATTTCGGCCACATAAAAACCATCCCGGCTCTTCAGCATTTTTTCAAGGAAATCGGCAGCACTCATAACATCGACTTTCAGGGAAAACCTTTCCAGGGGCTTCAACTTATGGGAATGCTGGAATCGCGTGTCCTGGATTTTGAAACGGTGATTTTAACCTCGGCTAACGAAGGCGTTCTTCCTGCCGGAAAAAGCAATAATTCCTTTATTCCATATGAACTTAAAAAGGAATACAATCTTCCTACGTACAAGGAAAAAGATGCCGTATATACCTATCATTTTTATCATTTGCTGCAACGGGCTAAAAATATTTATCTGCTTTACAATACAGAGCCTGACACTTTGATGGGCGGCGAAAAAAGTCGGTTGTTAACTCAGTTGGAGGTGGAAAAACATCCCAACCATAACATTTCTCATAGAATTGTGGCACCTGAGGTCCCCGCCATCCAGAAGAAATTAAAAACCATTGAAAAAACACCGGCCATTCTTGAAAAAATCAGAGAATTGGCAGCATCGGGATTTTCTCCTTCCGCATTAACTACTTACATCAGAAACCCAATTGATTTTTTTCAGCAATATATATTAGGAATAAGAGATGAAGAAATGGTGGAAGAAACCGTGGCCAGCAACACCCTGGGAACAATTGTTCACGACACGCTGGAAGCATTTTACAAGCCACTGACCGGGCAGGAGCTAAGCATAGCACATCTGGAAGATTTCAAAAACAGAATTCCTGAAGAAGTAAAGATCCAGTTTCACAGAACTTACAGCAAAAGCCTAAGATTAGAAGGAAAAAATTTCCTCATTTTTGAAGTGGTAAAACGCTTTGTCTTCAATTTTCTGAAAATGGAACAAAAGGAGCTGGAAAAAGGTAAAAAAATAAAGATCCTGGAAATCGAAACAAAACTTTCTGCGGAGATCGAAGTTCCCGGACTCGCTTTTCCCATTTCTATTAAAGGCAAAGTGGATCGCATAGACAGCTGTGACGGAACCTTGAGAATTATTGACTATAAAACCGGAAAAGTAGAACAGAAGCAGCTTGAAATTGTGGATTGGGAAGATTTAACCACAGATTACGACAAATATGCCAAGCCTTTCCAGGTGCTTATGTATGCCGATATAATTTATAAGAACAACAGTTTTTCTTTTCCGGCAGAAGCGGGAGTAATTTCCTTTAAAAATCTTAATGCCGGATTTCTGAAGTTTTCTGAAAAGAACAAGGCCGGGAAAGGTGCCATAAAAAACTCAGCAATAAGTGAAAGTATTCTTAAGAATTTTGAAGATCAATTAAAAAATCTGTTATTGGAAATCTGCAATCCCAACATCGGGTTTATTGAAAAAGAAATTAAAGAACATGGAAATTATTGAAAAGAAAAATATTGAGATAAAAGGAAATCACGGGCTGCCAATTTTAGCCGATATATTTTATAAAAATAATGAACAGCCAAAGCCTGTGGTTATTTTTGCTCATGGGTACAAAGGATTTAAAGACTGGGGTGCCTGGGATGTCATGGCAAGAAGATTTGCCGAAAAAGGGTTCTTTTTTGTGAAATTTAATTTTTCTCATAATGGAACCACCCCGGAATTTCCGAAGGAATTTAAGGACATTGAAGCCTTTGGAGAAAATAATTTTATTAAAGAGCTGGACGATCTTAAAACGGTTATAGACTGGACGGTGTATTCAGAATCGGAATTCGCTTCTCATG
>JBAVQO010000215.1:0-1635 GCA_049694135.1 Gillisia sp.
GTTCTAATTTCTTTAGTTTTAATAATCTTATTCAACTTCTTCAGAAAAAAAACCCAACATGAAAGTTAAAAAAGTTTGTTTTTTGGCTATTTCCGTAGGAATTATTTACCTGTGGTTCGGAATGCTGAAATTTTTTCCACACATGAGCCCGGCAGAAGAGTTGGCCAGAAATACCATTAAAACTCTTACCTTCGGGTTAATTTCTCCCGGATTGGGAATAAAACTTCTTGCTATATGGGAAAGTGCCATAGGCCTTATGCTACTTCTTCATATTTATAAAAAATTAGCTGTTTCGCTCGCAATTGTTCATATCATTCTCACTTTTTCACCGCTCTTCCTTTTTCCGGAGCAAATATTTTCCCACGGGCCCTTTTCCTTATCTTTTACAGGCCAATATATTATAAAGAACATTATAATTTTGAATGTGCTTATTGTTCTTGCTCAAAGCGGTTATGCTGCTTTTCCCAGGATAAAAATCAGAAAATTCGTTTCCTATTATTGTATTCCTGCAGGAATTAAGGCCTACTATTTTCAGGAAAGAGAACGTTAGACATTATTAAAGCAACGATGTAAAATCTGTGTTTTTCAAAATAGAAGAAGTCGCTTATTCCAGATTTTGGAAATAAGTAATAAAATCTTTGGAATTATAATCTCCAATTCCAATGTGAGTAAGGGTTAATTCTCCTTTGGAATTAATAAGGTAAGTTGTGGGTAAATTACCGCTGTTGTACATTTCGGGTAAGGGACCATTCATATAGTAAATCGGGAAATCATAGCCTTTTTTTTGTCGGAAAGCCTTTGCCGTTTCGAACTTATCATCCATAGAAACCATTAGAAAGACATATTTATCTTTATCTGCAGACTTATACAAATGGTTTATATCCGGCATCTCTGCGATACAAGGCGGACACCAGGTGGCCCAGAAGTTCAAAAATATCACCTTCCCCTTAAAATCTTTAAGTGAAACCTGTTTACCGGAGGCATCCTGAAGATTCAATGTAAAATCGGCTGCAGGATTTGTGGTAGTGTCATTTTCCGTTTGTTCAGAAAGTGAATTTACCAGTCCGGTTTTTAATAACCCTCTTTGGGCGAGTCCCATTATTTCCGGGAGCAACCCTGTAACATATAAAATCAACAGCACTGCGCCTATAACGGCCACTTCTATAAGATCTCTTTTAAATTTCTTTTTCACGTGTAAAAATGCTTAAAGACTTAGGCTAAAGTATCCTTTTTTCTGGAGCTGGAGGTCATATAAAATTCCGTTTTTCACGATTTTAATTTGACCGGGTACTTTTTTTTCGTCTATATTAAATTTTTTCAGAGAGAATCCACAGGCTACAATTTGAACACGAAGTTTAGAGGCTTGTTCTATAAATTCTTCAATTTTTTCGGGATGTGTGATATCTTCTATATTTTTTCCGCAGATAATTATCTGGAAATCTCCAAAAGCTGTTCCATCTTCCTTTTTTAACGATTCTGCCGTTAACAGGATGGGTTTTAGTTGAGGTATTTTTTGAGTAAGCACAACGTAATTGTTTTTTACATCTTTGGTTCCTTGTGAAAAACCATGAAAGGAAAATAAAATAAGGAGACCAACTAAGAAATTTTTTAAAAATTTCATAAACACTGTTTATA
>JBAVQO010000216.1:0-3139 GCA_049694135.1 Gillisia sp.
TTTTGAACAGATGGCGCCATCCATCGGTCTCCGTCATTCTTAAAAAAGATTTATGATCGTCCGTGAGTAACACTTCATTTTGGCCCCAGGCACTCGAAGAAATGTCGAGATAGTTGATATCTACCCAGGTATCTTCCTTTTCGGTATATATTTTCTGAAGCTCTTCCGAAGAAAGATTGTAGGTGTAAATATCCAGTTCATTCTGTTTCCGGTTTAGCTGCTGAATCAACAAAACATTTTCACCTACCCATTGCATGGCAGGAATGTAGTGTTGTACGGGATCGCCGGGAATGGGAATCCAGGTGATTTTACCAGAATCAGTATTCACCACCGCCACTTTTGCTGAAGAAGGATCGTAACCCACTTTTGGATATTGTAGCGCAATAGGTTTCGAATACACAGAATCTGTATTGTTGATCATATAAAAAGTGCCTATTTCTGAAGCATCCAACTCCCAGAAGGCGATTTCTGAAGCATCAGAATTCCATTTAAATCCATCGCGTTTCCCGAATTCTTCTTCATAAACCCAATCGAAAGTCCCGTTTATGATGTCTTTGCTTCCATTGGAGGTGAGCTGTTTTATTTCGCCAGTTTCAAAATTTTCTTTGTAGATATTAAATCCCTGCACGTAAGCTACATAAGAATTATCTTTCGAAAATTTGGCGAACATCAGCGAAGAGGAAGGAAATTTTTTCCCGATTTGCTGAAGTTTTCCGGTGTTAAGATCAAAGACCCAAAAATCTCCTTTGGTATTCGAACGCCAAACCCGGCTGGAATTCGTGAAAATAAGCACCTTGCTTTCATCTGGAGAAAGCGTGAAATCCTCGACCCTCAGGGCCTGGTCTTTCCCTGCAGGCGTTAATTGCGCAGCGGTTAAAAAAGTGCTTTTCTTATAGTTTTTACTCTCGTACCTTTCCAGCTGATCTTCACCATTGTCATTGGATTCTACCGTTACAAAGGCTTCTCCTTTATCGATCCAGGAAATCGGCCGCTGATAATCGCCTGCGAACTCGCCTGAATTATAAATTCGATCGATGGTAAGCAACGAATCTTTTTCCTGCTGGGCATAAAGACAGGCGGTAGTGAAGCTAAGAAATAGAAGTAAAAGATTTTTTTTCATGAGAATATGCTGATTAGAGGCCCTTAAATTAGTAAGATTTTTATTAGCGACCCTATTTTTAAGAGTAAGAACAAAGAACTTCGCCTGCAGATGCTTTGATGCACGAAAATGCGGTCTTTAAAAAAGCCTTTTAAATAGAAGATCCGGAGAGGAAATTTTTACATTCCTCTCCGGATCAATTCTATTGAATTAAACAAGATTTGTTATTCGTGAAAAGCTCCTTCGATAAAGAATGAAGCCTTTCAATCTTTTACAATGATTACGATTTAGGAATTTAAAACCATCACTGCTTTGGCATTTACGAATTCGTGCATTCCAAATCCGCCATGTTCTCTTCCAAATCCGGAATCTTTAACTCCTCCAAAAGGCATATTTGGCTGTGCAAGCCCAAAAGAATTTATAAAGACCATTCCGGTATCGAAATGTTTTTCGGCAAGTTCGATCGCTCTTTCTTCATTTTCAGAAAAGATTCCTCCGCCTAATCCAAACCTGCTGTCGTTGGCGATTCTCATAGCGTCCTCATCATCTTTAGCGTGAATAAGTGAAGCTACAGGGCCAAAAAGTTCATCGTCATAAGCCGGTTGGCCGGGTTTTACGTTTCCTAACACGGTCGCCGGGTAAT
Source organism: Gillisia sp. (assembly GCA_049694135.1). Taxonomy (GTDB): domain Bacteria; phylum Bacteroidota; class Bacteroidia; order Flavobacteriales; family Flavobacteriaceae; genus Gillisia. The sequence continues at coordinate 1,743 of JBAVQO010000216.1, forward strand.
AAAAGCCTTTTCCTTCCGGTATTTTTCCGCCGCACAAGATTTCAGCGCCATTTTCTACGCTTTCCTGTACCTGTTTATGCAGATTTTCGCGCAGGTCCTTTCTCGCAATGGGCCCCATCTGGCTGTCTTCACTGGTCGGATCTCCCGCTTTAATATTCTTCATCTCTTCAACAAAGCCTTTTTTAAAGTCGTCGTACACTTTATCTGCCACAATAAATCGTTTTGCAGCTACACAAGTTTCTCCATTATTATACACTCTCCCCTGTACACAGAATTTGATTGCCTTTTTTATGTCGGCATCTTCAAATACCATGTACGCATCGTTTGACCCTAATTCAAGCACGCTCTTTTTCAGGTTTTTTCCGGCTTTTTCGCCTATGATCTTACCTGCTTCGGGACTTCCTGTCAGGGTTACGCCGCGAACAAGTTTATGAGCAATAATGTCGTTAGACTGTTCGTGGGAAATTCGAAGTACACTAAAAAGATGCTCCGGCAAGCCGGCATCTTTGTAAATCTTTTCCAGCAAAAGGGCAGATCCTGTCACAGATTCGGCGTGTTTAAGCAAAATCCCATTTCCTGCCATGAGGCTGGCAATCGAATAGCGAATTACCTGATATGCAGGGAAATTCCAGGGCTGGATTCCATAAACAACTCCAATAGGCGAAAAATTTACAATTCCGCGACCGCCGCCAGGCAATTCTCTTTCTTCACTCTTAAGGGTTTCTGGACCGGTTTTCGCTGTCCATTCACAAATGCCCGCGCACAGGTCTACTTCCTGTTCTCCCTGTTTTAGAAGTTTACCCATTTCGGCAGTCATGAGTTTTACCAGTTCCTCTTTATGCTTTTTTAGGCTTTCGCCAATGGCACCTATAACTTTTGCGCGCTCTTCGGAAGATTTTTGTTTCCATTTCAAAAATGCTGCATGGCAATTCTGAATCGTTTCTTCTACTTCCGCATCGCTCATTAAGGAATAGGAATTCAGTTCTTCGCCGGTTGCAGGATTGATTGTTCGTAAGTTTTTTTTCTTTTCGTCAGACATAATTTTTCTTTTCCAAGAAGATAAGGCAATCTTCAGCAAAAGGTTTTAAAATGCTGTTAAACCCTCGCCGAAAAGCTAAACTTTAAGAAGGGGAGTTAAATGTTTACCAAAAAAAGGAAACGGAATAATAACGTTTAAAGAAAAATTGAGGTTTTTATTCTTTATTTTAGTGGCTTCAATTTTTAAACCCATAAAATTATATGAAACCTTTAAAATTGCTTCCTTTTTTAGCGTTGGCGCTGGTTATTTCCAGCTGCGCAAATAAAATGGAAGGCTCCGATACGAACCAAAATCTAGATACTTTGGCTACAAACCCTTTTATGCACCCCAGCGATCTGCCCTACGGCGCTCCAGACTT
>JBAVQO010000217.1:0-2090 GCA_049694135.1 Gillisia sp.
GTACCAAGGTTGAAAAGACCGTAAGGTTTCGGGATACGCTAATTGCGATCCCTTCTTATAAGGTAGGTGTCGCGGTTCCGGTAAATGAGCTTACCAGCCAGCCGGTGACCAGGCAAAATGAAAGAGCCAAAATTGAACTTTTCAAAAAGGACGACGTGGTGTACGCCACGGCCTCCTGTGATTCGCTGGAGCTTCAATTGAAGTTAAGAGACAGCATTATAAAAAGCCTTCGCACCGTTCGAACCGATACGAAGGTCACATTGCCACCAGAGCGCATTAGATACGTTCCGTGGATTGTGAAAGCGCTTGCCTGGATTGGTGGACTTTTCCTCCTGTTCGTGGTGGGCAGAGTAGTAATGAAATTCTATAACCCATTTTCAAGATGAAAACACTTAGCAGAAAGGAATTAGTTGCCAGATCTGTGGCATACTTCAAAGAAAGAACTGAGGCTACTTTGTTCGCTACAAGCGACGGCCAGTTCTTCGTATTTAAAGATCGTGCCAATATGCACGCCACTTCCACTAAAGCCCCTATGACCGTTTACGAGATAGAGCGTAAAGAGGTTGAGGAAGAGCTTGCCGGATCTACTGAAGGCGACGACGACGGTTACACAGTAAAGGAGCTTAAAGCCCTTGTTGCTGAAACTTCAGACAAAGCTGTTCTGGAAGGATACCTGGAGGACGAGAAAAAAGGCGAAAACCGCAAAACTGCCATTGCAGCTATTGAGGATCGCCTTGAGGAATTGAACGATAAAACCGACGAATAATGAGTTTCGAAGGAGTAAAATTCAATAAAGGCCAGGGAGGTCTGAACAGGTCCAACGCTTCCACCGATGCGGTGATGGCGTTGGTAGCCTTTTCACCCGAGGCCGACAATGCCGCATTCAACAAGGCCATTCGCGCTATTCAGGCGTCCGACCTTGACGATGCGGGATTTGATGACGGCTACGACGCTAACAACGCCGTACTGATCCGCCACCACGCGGAGGAATTCTTTGCTTACGCTCCTAACGGAACGCTGTACGTAATTCCTACCGATAAAGCAGACGCCGCCACTTTCTTTGGAAGTGATGAAGCCAAAGCGCTTTTCAGAGATCATACCGATGTCAAGAGAATTGGCTTTGTGTACAATGCTGAAGTGGTAGACCTTGACCTTACGGCTGAGGCAAACGCCGCCCAGGTATTTGTGGATGCTCTTGCCGGGGACCATATTCTTGTAGACGGGATCTACCTGGAGGCAAGAGGAATCGGAATGGCCGCGGTCAACCTTAGAGAGCTTGCCGCTCCTAACGTAAGTGCCGTTATCGCGCAGGATCCGGCAATAGCTTCAATGGACGCCGCTTATGCCAAATACGCCGCCGTTGGTGCCGTACTTGGAATGAGAGCAGCCCGAAAGGTATCTGAGAACCTCGGTTCTGTAGATGTCCTGGTGAAGCCGCTTGACAGCCGTGGAGATATCAGCTTTCCTTTAACCAGGGAAACAACCGGAAGGTGGGTAAAGTCTGCACTTAGTGATGGCACAGCCGTTAGCAGCCTTACCAAAGCTGATAAAAAGCAGCTTACCGATTACGGTTATATCTACGCCGGAAGCTTCGCAGGATTTGCGGGGTACTATTTCAACGGGGAGCCTACCTGTGTAGAGCTTGCCTCTGATTATTCCAGCGGAGAAAACAATGGAGTTTGGAACAAAGCCGCTCGCGGGATCCGCGCTGCGCTTCTTCCAAAAGTACGCGGCTGGTTCAAAAGGAATGTTGAGACCGGGGCTTTAAGCTCTACAGTTCTTGCCAACCTTGAAAGCCTTGCCGAGAAACCGCTTCAGGAAATGATGATCAATGAAGAATGCAGCGGTTATGATATTTCGATAGCAGAAGGCCAGAGCCCGAACGACCAGACACCTTTAAAGGTTAAAGCGAGCGTGTTCTTAGGCGCTATCATTCACGAATTTGAAGTTGACTTATCACTTAACTAATTATGGCACAAGTAACACGATTAATAAACGCCTTTGGGAGAATGGCCGGATGGAATTCGGCCACTCTTAACCTGTACGGGCGTGACGTAGAAGGAATATCCGAGTTAGGGTATGACGACAGC
>JBAVQO010000218.1:0-2522 GCA_049694135.1 Gillisia sp.
GATGAGAACCGTAATATGCCGGGGAGTGAAGGGTGGTATGAATGGTATCTTTCATTCGCCCTACATATTCCATTAAATCTATTTCGCCACTGCCAGGCCAGCCTACTTTATTAATATTTGTGCCCAGCATCCACAACGCCGGCCAGATTCCTTTACCTCCGGGAATTTTAGCTTTTATTTCGATGGTCCCGTAGGTAAATTCAACTTTATCTTTAGAATTAATTTTACCCGAATAATATTTTCCATCTTTTTTTACCGCGGTAATTACCAGTTTCCCGTCTTCAACTTTTACATAATCACGGTTGTAGATTTCGAGTTCATGATTTCCCCAGCCGCAGTTATTGGGGCAGCCGTCGCCTTCTTCATAATTCCAATGAGTCATATCCAGATGATCTCCATTAAAATTATCTTCAAAAATAACCTGCGCTTTTAGAGCTGAAGGAATAAATCCTACTGCAAAAATGAACGTGATAAGAAAGGAATTTTTCATCATTTTATTCTGTTAATTCAAAGGAAGTCTCTTTCAGATCTTCAGAATTGCCACCCAGCATCACCTTAAATTCGCCGGGTTCAGATTCCCATTTTTTGTTGATGCTATAAAATTCTAGCATTTTTTCATCTATAGCAAAAGTTACTGTTTTGGTTTCTCCCGGATTTAGTTCTACCTGCTTAAATCCTTTCAATTCTTTAACGGGCCGTGTTGTGCTGGCAATCAAATCGCGTAAATACAGCTGAACAGTTTCCTTCCCTTTTACTTTCCCGGTATTGGTGATATCGATGCTGGCTTCAATTTTACCCGATTTATCCATTTTATCTGAAGAAAGCTGAAGATCGCCATATTTAAAGGTAGTATAACTAAGTCCAAATCCAAAAGGAAAAAGCGCCGTTCTTTTTACATCGGTGTAATGGGTATAAGTAACGGTGCTTCCTCCATTGGGGCGGCCGGTGCTTTTTTGATTGTAATATAAAGGTTCCTGGCCAACGGCACGTGGAAAAGAGGCAGGAAGTTTTCCTGAAGGATTATATTTTCCAAGCAATACATCGGCAATGGCATTACCACTTTCGCTTCCCAATTGCCAGGCTTCAAGAATGGCAGGTACATTTTGCGATTCCCAGGTCAATTCCAGTGGACGCCCATTTATAAGCACCAACACGATGTTTTTGTTCACTTTTTTTATCCGCTCCAGCAATTGATGCTGCAATCCGGCAAGTTTAATATTTGCCTGACTACGCCCCTCTCCTGCCTGATAAGCATCTTCGCCCAAAGCCATAATAACAAGATCGGCTTTTTTAGCTATTTCGGCAGCTTTTGCAAAACCGGAGCTATCGGTTTCATTAATTTCTAAAGGTGTAAGAAAATCGCGTTTTCCCATTCCTAATTTTGTTCCTTCTGCATAAGAAATCTGGTATTGCGTTCCTGCCTCTTTTTTAAGACCTTCCAATAAGGAAACGGCCGAATTGGCTTTTCCCTGGCCTCTCCAGTTCCCCAAAGGCGAATCCTTGTCGTCTGCCAACGGGCCGATAACCGCAATAGTTCTGACAGATTTCGAAATCGGCAGAAGGTTGCTCTCATTTTTAAGCAATACGATAGACCTTTCAGCAATATGGCGGGCTGCTTTTCTGTTTTCTTCGGAAGAAATTTTATTTATTAAGTTTGGATCACAATAACGATACGGATCATCAAACAATCCCAATTTAAATTTTACCCGCAGCACTCTTTTGACTGCATCGTTTATAGTTGCTTCCTCTACTTTTCCTTCTTTTACCAGCTCTACCAGATAATTTTCATAAGCTCCGCCTTCCATATCGCTGTCTACGCCGGCTTTTATGGCCTGTTCTGCAGCCTGTTTTTTGTCTTTAGAGAAACCATGAGCAATCATTTCTGAAATGGAACCCCAGTCTGAAACCACGAAACCTTTCCATCCCCAGTCATCTTTTAGAATGTCTGTCATAAGATTTTTATTCCCCGTGGAAGGAATACCATCGATGGTGTTGAAAGAACTCATAAACGAAGCTACTCCGGCATCCGCAGCCGCTTTAAAAGGCGGCAATACAGCGTTATGTAATTCATTTTCACCAATGTTTACAGTATTATAATCTCTCCCGGCTTCTACCATTCCGTACCCGGCAAAATGTTTTGCACAGGCCGCGATGGTCATTTCATCAGATAAATCATCTCCCTGGTATCCATTGATTTTTGCCACTGCTACCTGAGAGATCAAATAAGGATCTTCGCCCGAACCTTCCATAATTCGCCCCCAACGCGCATCGCGGGAAACATCTATCATAGGAGAATAAGTCCAGTTTACGCCGTGAGCTACAGATTCCTGTGCAGCAATCCGGGCAGATTTCTTCATAGCATCCAGATCCCAACTGGCAGTTTCACCCAGGGGAACGGGAAAAATAGTAGTAAACCCGTGAATTACATCATAACCGAAAATCAATGGAATTTTTAAACGAGAATTTTTCATAATCAGCTCCTGTGCGTGCCGTGTAGCCTCGACAGCAGTCACATTCAACAT
>JBAVQO010000219.1:0-1766 GCA_049694135.1 Gillisia sp.
AATAATTAACAAGAATAATTTATAAGAAGTCACTGGTTACAACAACGGTAACCGTTGCACAAGCCTGTAATTTTTCGAAATCGTGATCTAAATAAGCCGCTTTAAGCGGTTTTATTTTTTAATTTCATTTAAGAAATGGTGAATTTTGGGATACTTAAAAGTGGTCTATTTAGCTCCTGTAACAGCTTTTTTAGGTAAAGACAATGGGCCAGCTGCTCTGCCCCGGTTTTCACCTTCTTTGTTGTGAACTTCAGGAATTTTTTCAGGTTGTAAGCAATGGCTGCCAGGTGCATACATTTATTGGCCTGCCTGATACCGATGGTGTTTACCTTTCTCAAGCCCATAAATTCCTTTAGTGTTCCAAATACAGGTTCTACAGTGCTTTGTCGTTTACCTTTCATATATCGGCCAGATCTGCTGTTTATGCGTTCAATGTTCCGGTCATATTCCTCTTTATAAGCAGTCACTGTAATACGCTTTTCATGGCTCTTGCCAATACAGCTTTGCTTGATAGGACAGCCTTTACAATCACTGCGCCTGGTGAAATAATCATCCACCAGTGATCCTTTTCTGGTCCATTGTTTCCGGAAGGTGACTTTCTTACCCTGCGGACACAGCCAGTAATTACCATCTTTTACATACTCAAAATTTTCAGGGCCTCCTTTGTAGGTGCCATGAGGAGGAATATAACTGGTAATCCCCTTTCCCTCAAGGTAAGCGTAATTCTCCCCACTGCTGTAACCAGCATCAGCCAGCAGGTTTTCCCAAATCATTCCTTCACCACGCAGACGACGGTTCAGTCTTCGGGTGGTGTCCTGCAGGTATTGATTATCTTTTTTATCTGCTCCATAGGCCTGAACGTCGGTAATCACATGCTCCCCGGTATCCACCGCTATATTACAGAGATAATTCAGCTTTCGGGCTTTGCCAGGCTTTACACTAATCTTTGCATCGGGATCGGTTGGACTATAGTGGGTTTTGTTGCTGGTATATCTGCTGCCCTTATTGTTAGCTCCGGGGCGCATGTTCTGGTCTTTACTCCATTTAGCATTCCGGCTCCTGATGCTTTGTAATTCTGATGTGTCAGCCGAGTTTTGTTGTTGTTTTTCAGAGGCCTTATTCTCTTTAGCTTTTCGATCTCTGTTACTTTGTACGCGTACCTTTGAAAGATGTTCCTCCAAATCTTCCGCCGGGACTTTGATTTCAAGACTGTCCATGGAAGCATTGGCCTTTACCGGAGCCGAATCAATGGCCTGAGTATGGCCACTTACCATACCTGCTTCTATACAAAGCTTTAAAACTTTTGTGAATACATCTTCAAAAACGTCTTCCGGAAACAGTTGCCGGGTACGGCTTATGGTACTGTGCCAGGGCAATTCTTCGTCCACATCATATCCTAAAAAGTAAAGGATATCCAACCGCATGGAACAGTGGTTCATCAGTCCACGATCAGTAGTCATATTCTCAAGATACCCCACCAGACAGATCTTGAAAAAAACCACAGGGTCAATACTTTTTTGTCCGCTCCCGCCGTAGAATTTTTGAGTAAGCGAATGGAGAAAATCCAGGTTGAGGACTTCCTTTAAACAGCGATAGAAATTTTCTTTTGGTATTCGTTCACTCAACCTAAAAGAAGTGAAGAGTTTTTCCTGATAGTCTTTTTTTCCCTGCATACCATGAAATTACCTAATTTCATTAACTTGTGCAACAGGCACAACGGTTATCACAAATAACGGGTTTTATCGAAAAAGTGTAATTTAGTATCC
>JBAVQO010000220.1:0-4353 GCA_049694135.1 Gillisia sp.
GTAGATAACCAAACCGTTAGAAAACAGCAGATCGCCAGGCTCAAGAAAATAAAGGCCGAAAGAAATACTGAAAAAGTTGAAAAAGCGCTTGCTAATTTAACCGCTGCAGCAAAAAAAGGAGAACAGAATTTACTGGCTTTAGCGATAGAAGCTGCCAGAGAAAGAGCAACCTTGGGTGAAATAAGCGATGCTTTAGAATCAGAATTTGGCAGGTACAAAGCAAAAATACAATCCTTTAGCGGAGTTTATTCAAAAGAAATGAAAGACAATGAATCCTTTAAAAAAGCGAGAGAACTTGCCAATAAATTCGCGGAAAAAGATGGACGTCGCCCTCGCATAATGATTGCAAAAATGGGACAGGATGGGCACGATCGCGGTGCAAAAGTCGTGGCAACCGGGTATGCCGATTTAGGTTTTGATGTAGATATCGGGCCTCTATTCCAGACTCCCGCCGAAGCAGCTAAACAGGCGGTAGAAAACGACGTGCATATTCTAGGCGTTTCTTCACTCGCAGCCGGACATAAAACCCTTGTGCCACAGGTGATCGAAGAACTTAAAAAACATGACCGCGAAGATATCATGGTAATTGTGGGTGGAGTAATTCCTTCGCAGGATTATCAGTTTTTGTTCGATGCCGGCGCAGCAGCGGTTTTTGGCCCCGGTACTAAAATAAGCGATGCGGCTATTCAATTGCTCGAAATTCTGCTGGATGAATAAAAATCATCCTTATAAATTTATAACTTTATAACTTTTCAACCTTACAACTACATATGGACTATACTAAGAAAATGCTTCGGGATGATGCCCTTAAAGGAAAAACCATTGTAGTTACCGGCGGTGGTAGCGGATTGGGAAAAGCAATGACCCGTTATTTTATGGAACTGGGAGCCGAAGTCGCTATTACTTCAAGAAATCTTGAAAAACTTCAAAATACTGCCAAAGAACTGGAGGCCGAAACCAAAGGCAAATGTCTTCCTCTGCAATGTGATGTGCGAAATTACGAGGAAGTCGAAAAAATGCTGGAGGGAGTGATTTCAAAATTTGGAAAAGCAGATGTTTTATTGAACAACGCTGCGGGAAACTTTATTTCCCCTACCGAAAGGTTGAGCGCCCACGCTTTTGATACAATTATTGACATTGTTTTAAAAGGAAGTAAAAATTGCACGCTTGCCTTTGGAAAACACTGGATAAAAGAAAAGCAGCAAAACAAGACCATTCTTAATATCGTTACCACCTATTCCTGGACAGGTTCGGCTTACGTGGTTCCCAGTGCCACCGCAAAAGCCGGAGTACTTGCCATGACACGTTCGCTGGCAGTAGAATGGGCGAAATACGGAATCCGGTCTAATGCCATTGCTCCCGGCCCCTTCCCTACCAGAGGCGCCTGGGATAGACTGCTTCCAGGAGATTTAAAGGAAAAATTCGATCTGGCCAAAAAAGTTCCTTTAAAACGAGTGGGAGAACATCAGGAACTGGCAAATCTTGCGGCCTATCTTGTGTCGGATTTTTCAGCCTATGTAAATGGAGAAGTGATTACCATAGATGGCGGGGAATGGCTGAAAGGAGCCGGACAGTTCAATATCCTGGAAGCAATTCCTGAAGAATTATGGGACCAGCTGGAAGCGATGATCCGCGCAAAGAAAAATACCTGAACCACAAAAAGTGCACTTTCCTGCAAGATATTTTCTGTAAAACCTGTTAACAAAATGATTTTTTAAACCTTTAATAAATTGTATTTTTACCTTTTATAATTGAAAATACTTAATGGGTAAAATCATTGCTGTTGCAAACCAAAAAGGGGGAGTGGGAAAAACAACCACTTCGGTAAATCTGGCGGCATCGCTGGGCGTTCTGGAAAAAAAGGTGCTGCTTATAGATGCAGACCCTCAGGCCAATGCCACTTCCGGATTAGGCATAGATGTGGAAAGTGTGGAATTTGGAACCTATCAACTGCTCGAACATTCTATAAAGGCCGAAAAAGCCATCATAAAAACTAATTCTCCTAATCTTGATATTATTCCTGCCCATATCGACCTTGTTGCCATAGAGATTGAACTGGTAGATCAGGACCAGCGGGAATATATGCTGAAAAAAGCCATAGAACATCTTAAAGACAGTTATGACTATATTTTGATTGACTGCGCCCCGTCCCTCGGCCTTTTAACCCTGAATGCCCTCACGGCAGCAGACTCTGTTATTATTCCCATTCAGTGTGAATATTTCGCGTTGGAAGGTTTGGGCAAATTATTGAATACCATAAAAAGCGTTCAGAAAATACATAATAAAACCCTTGACATTGAAGGTTTGCTGCTCACGATGTACGATTCGAGATTACGACTTTCAAACCAGGTGGTAGATGAAGTCCAGAAGCATTTCAATGAAATGGTTTTTTCCACAATCATACAGCGAAATGTGCGTTTAAGTGAAGCACCCAGTTATGGCGAAAGCATCATTAATTACGATGCAGGCAGCAAGGGTGCCTCAAATTATCTGAGTCTCGCTCACGAAATTATTAAGAAAAACAGCTAAGCATGGCGAAAGCTACAAGGAAACAGGCGTTGGGAAGAGGATTATCGGCTTTGCTGAAAGATCCTGAACACGATATAAAATCTGCAGAAGATAAAAATGCCGATAAATTAGTAGGACATATAGTTGAACTGGATTTAACTTCTATTGAAGTGAATCCTTTTCAGCCCAGAACCAGCTTTAATGAAGAATCGCTCCGGGAATTGGCTTCTTCAATCAAAGAACTTGGGGTAATTCAACCCATAACCGTACGAAAACTCGATTTCAACAAATATCAGTTGGTTTCGGGAGAGCGAAGGTTCCGGGCTTCAAAATTAATAGGACTGGAAACCATTCCTGCCTACATTCGCATTGCCAACGACCAGGAATCGCTGGAAATGGCGCTGGTAGAAAATATTCAGCGGCAGGATCTGGATCCTATAGAAATCGCCCTTTCTTACCAGCGATTGATCGATGAAATAAATCTTACCCAGTAACAACAAATCGACCGCGTTGGAAAAAATCGTTCTACGATCGCCAATTATCTAAGATTGCTAAAGCTGGACCCGATTATACAAACGGGAATGCGCGACGGATTTGTTTCTATGGGTCACGGTCGCGCGCTTATTAACGTAGATGATCTTCAGACCCAACTGGATATTTATGAAAAAATCCTGGAAAAATCGCTTTCGGTTCGGGATACTGAAAAGTTGGTACGGGAACTAAACGGAGAGCAATCTGGAAAAACTACTTCTGCCAAAGCCAAATCTATTCCTAAGGAAATAAAAAAGGGAATTAAGGAATTTTCTGAATACCTGGATGCTAAAGTAGATATTAAAATGGCTTCAAAGAATAAAGGAAAGCTAATTATCCCCTTTTCTTCAAAAGAAGATTTCGAAAGAATTAAAAAACGAATCCAGGGTGAAGATTAAGATCGTTCTTCCGGCACTGCTTTTCCTTTTCGCACCTCATTTTATGGTCGCACAAAAGGATACTCTTGCTGTAAGGCCCGTGAATGACACGCTGCTTGAAAAAAAGAAAGATTATAAACCTTACGATCCGCTTGCCCCTGCCCGCGCCGCTTTTTATTCGGCCGTACTTCCAGGTTTGGGCCAGGCCTACAACGGCAAGTACTGGAAAATTCCTTTGGTATATGCCGGATTAGGAATAGGAATCTATTTCTATAAAACCAATAATGAGCAGTATAACCGTTATAGAAATGCTTATAAAAGGCGCTTAGCCGGCTACACAGACGATGAATTTTCAGACTCTAATGGAATTCCCAGAATAACGGAACAAGGGTTAATTCGAGCGCAAAAATTCTATGAACGAAATAAAGAAATTTCGTTGCTGGTAACCGCAGGAATTTATGCTCTTAACATTATAGATGCCAATGTAGATGCCCATTTACAGCAATTTAATGTAAATGGGGATTTATCATTCAAACCCGCGGTTAATTTTGATAAGTATACAGGCAAAACGGGGTATGGTCTTTCCTTAAATTATAATTTTTAATATGAAAATCGCGCTTTTAGGATATGGAAAAATGGGAAAAACCATTGAAGATATCGCTTTAAAAAAAGGACACGAAGTTATTTATAAGATCTCCCGGGGGATAGAAGATTACAATCTTTCACAAGCCGATGTGGCCATAGATTTTAGCATTCCATCAGCTGCTTTTAAAAATATAACCACTTGTTTTAAACAACAGGTTCCTGTAGTAAGCGGCACTACCGGCTGGTTAGAAAAATACGATGAAGCGGTTGAAATCTGCAAAAAAGAAAATTCAGCGTTCTTGTACGCTTCCAACTTTAGCATCGGTGTAAATCTGTTTTTTGAACTCAATGA
>JBAVQO010000221.1:0-1944 GCA_049694135.1 Gillisia sp.
GTGCAGCAGGGAGTAGTAAAGTCGTGGGATGATCCGCGAATGCCTACTATTTCCGGACTTAGAAGAAGGGGATATACCCCGGCATCTATAAAGAAATTCGCCGACACTATAGGGATTGCAAAGCGGGAGAATATAATTGATGTTTCTTTATTGGAATTTTGTATTCGCGAAGATCTTAACAAATCGGCACCACGCGTGATGGGAGTAATAGACCCCATAAAACTTGTAATTACCAATTACCCCGAAGGAAAGGAAGAACTACTGGAAACAGAGAATAATCCGGAAGATGAAACCACCGGAACAAGGGAAATTCCTTTTTCCAGAGAAATTTATATCGAAAGAGAAGACTTTAAGGAAGAAGCAAATCGCAAGTTTTTCAGATTGACTTTAGGCAAGGAAGTGCGTTTAAAAAGTGCTTATATCATAAAAGGTGAAAGTGTGGTAAAGGATGGAAACGGCGAAATAACTGAAATTCATTGTACTTACGATCCAAAGAGTAAAAGCGGAAGCAACACCGAAGAATCTTTGCGGAAGGTGAAGGGAACGCTGCACTGGGTTTCTATAGCTCATGCCGTAAAAGCGGAAATACGCCTCTATGACCGATTGTTTAATGTGGAATCGCCAGACGGAGATAAGGAACATGACTTTCTGGAATTCATAAATCCTGATTCCTTAAAGGTCGTAACGGGTTTTGTAGAACCAGGCTTGAAGGAAGCCAGTGTAGGAGAGAAATATCAATTTCAACGAATAGGCTATTTTTGTGTAGATAAGGAAAGTACAAAAGAAAATCTTATCTTTAACCGTACGGTTCCTTTGCGGGATTCCTGGAGTAAAAAAGGGAACTAGAAAGCTTCTTTGTTAAGAATACTTTAATAAAGATTTTTAACATATTAACCGGTTATTAACAAGATTAACCGTGTGTTTAATTAAATTTGAGAAAATAAAAAATTAGAAAAAATGGCAAATTCAGGAAATACTTTTTTAGCATTAGTAACCGGCGCGGCAATTGGTGCAGCGGTTGGTCTGCTTTATGCTCCCGAAAGCGGTGAAGAAACACGCAAAAAATTGAATAAAGAGTCTAAAAAAGCTCAGGACAGGTTCAATCAAAAATATAGCGAAACTACTTCCAATTTAAGCACTAAAGCTAAAAAAGCTAAAATGGATTTTGAAACCCGTCTAGAAGAAACCTTATCTTCTGCCAGTCATAAAGCCGATGAGATATTGGCTGCAATGGAATCTAAACTGGAAGATTTGCGCAAGCAGAACGCGAAACTTCAGAAAGATGGTAAAAAAGAGGATGGTAAGACTTCGCCAAATAAAGCTGTAGTATAAACCTATGGCTTTTGAAAAACTGAGCAATAGTATTCATGAATTGAATGAGAATGTAAAAGCACTTGCATACAGCAGTGCTGAATATTACAAACTCGATCTTTATAAAAAAATTGTAAAGGGAGTTATTGCTTTAGTTACTATCCTGCTAATTGGCTTTATAAGCCTTATTGCATTTCTATTTCTTTCCATTGCTATCGCGATGCTTATTAGCAATGCCTTAGATCAACCCAGTGCAGGTTTTTTTATAGTGGGCGGCTTTTATGTGCTCTTGTTGGTATTAATGTTGCTCTTCGGAAAGAAATACATTCAAAAAATTATAATCTTGAAATCATCGCGTAATTTTTTTAATGACTAAAACATGAAGGAATATAGATCATTTGAGGAAATTGACCGGGATTTAAAAATTTTAAAACTTCAAAATCAAATTGATAAAGAAGAATTAAAATTGAGTTATAAGCATACAAAAGAGAGCCTGAATCCCTTGACCATTTTAGGAAATATGGTAACATCCATAGCCCAAAAGGCACTGGTTTTAAAGGCGGTTTCTAAATTGTTTGGTGTCAAAAGAGTGGTAACCAAAGATTAAATTATAAAAAAGTGGCTCGAGCCACT
>JBAVQO010000222.1:0-1780 GCA_049694135.1 Gillisia sp.
GCATAATAGCAAAAATAATTTTTTCATAAGTTCTCGGTTTTTGTTTGGTTGATAAATATAAATATTAAAGTAACATGGGAATAATGATTTTTCAGAATTCGGTTTTACTTAACGCTTTTTTATAATAACAGAAAAGCTGAAGTTAAATTGTATTAACTTCAGCTTTCTCTTCGTAGGGGAAGATTATATTATTTGCTGTTTTTTTGTTTCTCCGCCTGCTCCATCATCTCCTGCATCTTTCTGGAGAACTTACTTTGTTTCTTAGGTTTCTTTTTATTTGCCTGAATTTTAGCGTGAATTTTATCTTCATCGATAATCACATGCTTGATCACCAACATAATTCCTATAGTAATAAGGTTGGAGGTGAAATAGTACAGAGACAGTCCACTCGCATAATTATTGAAGAAAAACAACATCATTAAAGGAGACAAATACATAAGGAATTTCATATTTGGCATTCCTTGTTGCTGCGTCTGCATACTTTGCCCCGTAGTCATTTGCATATAGAAAAATATGGCTACAGAAGCTAAAATAGGAAACAGACTTACGTGATCTCCATAGAAAGGAATTTTAAACGGAAGTTGTGCTACCGTGTCATAACTTGAAAGATCGTCTGCCCATAAAAATCCTTTTTGCCGGAGCTGTATAGCACTCGGGAAAAAGCGGAACAGCGCATAGAAGACAGGTATTTGCAGCAATGCCGGCAAACAACCACTCATGGGGCTGGCCCCCGCCTTGCTATAAAGCTTCATGGTTTCCTGTTGCTTTTTCATCGCGTTGTCCTTGTACTTCTCGTTAAGCTCGTTGATTTCAGGTTTTAAAATCTTCATTTTAGCCTGAGACAGGTACGATTTATAAGTAACCGGCGATAGCACGATTCTTACCACTATAGTCATTACAATAATGGCAATTCCATAACTGGGTAAAAAGGAACTTAAAAACGCGAAAAAGGGTATAAATACGTGTTTATTTATCCAGGCAAAGATTCCCCAGCCCAGGGGAACGATCTCGTCTAGATCGCGATCGTAACTTTTAAGCAGTTTATAGTCTGTTGGACCATAAAACCAGTTCATATCATAGTTTAGTTCGCCATTTTTGCGGTCAAGCGAAACAACAGAACTAAAGGATTTTGTATACGTGGTATCTATATCTTCATTTTCAACAAGATTTTCAGAATGCAGGGTCGCCTTGCTGAAAGGAGTATCCGTCAGTAATATTGAAGAGAAAAAGTGTTGTGTGTAGGCGAGATAATGCACATCTTTTTCTATCCCATCTTCGCTTTTACCAATTCCCAGATCATCGTCTTCGCCGTCGCCGTAGGTGTAATTTAATTTAGTATAGCGGTTTTCGTAGGAAATACTTTTTGAATGCCGGTATCCCTTAAGATCCCATTCCATATTTACATCTCCCGAAGGATTAAAAACATTGGTAAGCCCTTTGGATTTTATGCTAAAATCCATCATATATTCACCGGGCTTCAAGGTATACTGGTATTCCAGGTATTCATCTTCAGAAACCTTCAGCTTCATGGAGAGCACCTTGTTTTCTCCGTTGGAGCTTAGAGAGGGTTCAAAATACATGTCTTTGGTATTCATTACCCTTCCATCTGAAGTAGTGAAATTCAGATTAAAAGAAGCGTTTCCGTCGCGAATAAGGTAAACCGGAATAGAATCGAATGTCTTAAATTTTTTGAGCTTGGCTTCGCTGATATAACCACCTTTATTATCGACTTTTAATTCCAGGACATCGTTTGAAAAATTTGTGGTACCACCCTTTGCAG
>JBAVQO010000223.1:0-1948 GCA_049694135.1 Gillisia sp.
TATGACTGGGCCCTGAATTACTTCAGCGATAGCCTGGATCTGCGAATGATTCTGCGGCCTTCTAAGAAAACTTCGACTGAAAAAGGCTAATTTTGATATGTTTACTTTCGATTCTTCTTTTCAGAAAAGAGAAAAGAGAACAGAGAGTAAAGATTTCTTGAATTTTTAAAGTAGAATTTTGAAACCAAAAATATGAGCAATTACAAAGCAGCAGAAAACCGATACGATAAAATGCAATACCGCCGCTGCGGAAAAAGTGGAATTAAATTACCTCTTTTATCGCTAGGCCTCTGGCATAACTTTGGAGATAACGATGATTTCGAAAATGCGCGGGAAATGCTGCATACCGCTTTCGATAACGGGATTACCCATTTTGATCTTGCCAACAATTACGGCCCACCTTACGGAAGTGCCGAGAAGAACTTCGGAAAAATCTTTGCCGAAGATTTTAAGCGATACCGGGATGAACTTATCATCTCCACGAAAGCGGGCTGGGATATGTGGCCCGGGCCTTACGGTAATTTCGGGTCCCGAAAGTATCTTATCGCCAGTCTGGATCAGTCTTTAAAGAGAATGGGATTAGATTACGTAGATATTTTTTATCATCATCGCCCCGATCCGGAAACTCCGCTGGAGGAAACCATGGGGGCACTCGATCATGTTGTACGGCAGGGAAAAGCCTTGTATGTAGGTATTTCTCAATATTCCGCTGAAGATACGGCGAAAGCAGCCCATCTTCTGAAGGAGATGGGGACGCCTTTTTTAATCCATCAGCCCAGGTACAATATGATGGATCGCTGGGTCGAAGATGGTTTGCTGGACACACTTGAAGAAGTGGGAATTGGCAGTATCGTTTTCTCGCCGCTCGAGCAGGGAATTTTGACCGATAAATACATCAATGGTATTCCTGAAGACTCCCGTGCCGCTACCAGTCAATATCTCGATAAAGAGAAAATAACTCCGGAGGTGATAGAAAAAGTTAAAAAACTGAATAAAATTGCCGGATCCAGAAATCAGACTCTCGCCGAAATGGCTGTTGCGTGGCTTTTAAAGGATAAAAGGGTGACCTCCGTTTTGGTGGGAGTAAGTAAAGTTTCACAGCTAAAAGATAACATTCACGCTCTCGACCACCTGGATTTCAGCCAGGAAGAATTAAGCGATATAGAAGCAATCCTGAAGGAATAGATTTTACCCGAACAACCCTTTAATATTCCCGCCGTCATGGCTTAACGTCTGCCCGGTTACATATCCCGACAGCGGAGAGAGCAGCCATATTGCCAGAGAAGAAAACTCTTCGGCATTACCCATTCTGCCTACAGGAATGGCAGCTTCCATATTTTTTTTCACCTCTTCATGAGATTTCCCCGTTTCTTCGCTCCTCTTTTTGATTACGCGATTAATGGCAGGTGTTTCGTGAGATCCCGGAGCCAGAACGTTGACGGTAATACCTTTTTTGGCTACTTCGAGAGAAAGTGTCTTGGCAAAACCTACCACTCCTGCACGAAAAGAATTGCTTAACACCAGCGACGGGATTGGCTGTTTAACCGATTGACTTTCAACAAACAGGAGACGTCCATATTTTTGTTCGGAAAAAAATTTCGCCAACCGCAGGCTCAAATCAATTTTCCATCGCATCACAGACATATAAGCATCATCCCATTGTTTCATTGTGGTCTCCATAGCTGCAAGGGCCGGCGGACCGCCAGAATTGATCAAAGCCCCGCTTATTTCATGTTCCGTAAAAACAGATTCCAATCGGTCCAGCACGCCCTCTTCGGTCAGATCCCCAACCACAATTTTTACCTGTTCGGGAAAAGCTGATTGCAATTCTACCAGTTTTTCTTCGCGTCGTGCAACCGCAATAATAGCAGCACCTTCCTGTAACAATCGCTCTGCCACAGCGCGACCAAATCCGCTGGAGGCACCGCATACTAAAAAAGTCTGATTC
>JBAVQO010000224.1:0-6553 GCA_049694135.1 Gillisia sp.
CATCTGGACCTGGTGGTGAAATCTACTACAGACTCTGTTGCCACTATCGAAGTAACAAAATCATCAGACGGGAAAAATTATAAGGATGCCAAAGACCGGGCGCAGCATATAAAGTATAGCACAAAACTGGAAGGAAATAAGTTGTATCTGGATTCTTTCTTTATTGCACCGCTTCAGGATAACTATAGAAATCAGGAGGTAAAAGTAACCTTATATCTACCAAAGGGAAGTATTCTATATGCCGACCAAAATGTGGCAGATTTTAATCGCTATTCGAGTTTTGACGGTGGAATTCTGAAAAACGGACAGTTAGAAAACTATGTCACCATTACTGAAGATGGAACCGAGTGTAATTCCTGTCCTGCCATCGAGATGGAAGAAGGTTCGTGGGACAATGATTCCTCCTGGGATGAAGAAGATAATGGCATTCATATTGAAAACACCGATTCCTCAGACAAAGTAGATATTCATATTAATGAAAAAGGGGTGCAGATAGATAAAAATAACGAGAAGAAAGTGAGAATAGATAAACACGGTATTCAAATTAAAAACAACTAAGATGGTAGCTTTATCCAAATTTTTAATCGCAACGCTGGTAGGTTTTTTTTCACATCTTATAGATATGGATTCCTCTGCCGATATACAGGTACAAGATAAAAACCTGCAAAAAATGGAACATTTATCTATGCTAACCTTTACTACTGCTAGATTTTCAGCTTCAAGGAATAAAACAGGGTGTTCATGAGAAAGCTGAGATATTAATGTTTACTTTTATCTATTAACTTTCTAAAGAAGAAATTATGAAAAGACTTTTAATACTTTTGATTTTTGTATTTGTTTCGGGAATCGCCTTTACTTCCTGTAGAGATAGTAATAAAGCAGATGCTGCCGATATGGAAGTAAAAGAAAACGGAGATAAAGTAAAAATTAAAACCGACGACAAAACCATTAAAATCAAAAAAGATGAAGATGGTAATGTGACCAAAAAGGTTAAAACGCACAATTAAACCAATCAATCAAAATCAAAAAAAGCTGCGAAATTTCGCAGCTTTTTTTATATGATTAAACTATTATTGGGTAACCTTCTTTTAAGCTGTTACTTCATTTTGTTTTTCTTCTTCTACTGTAGAAAGATATCTTTCGGCATCAAGTGCTGCCATACAACCGGTACCTGCCGCCGTAATAGCCTGCCGGTATTCTTTGTCCTGAACATCTCCGGAAGCAAAAACGCCGTGAATATTTGTTTTTGTAGACTTGCTCTTAGTAATAAGGTATCCCATATCATCCATTTCCAGCTGTCCTTTAAAAATTTCGGTATTGGGTTTATGCCCGATAGCGATAAATAACCCAGTAATCTGGATTTCTTCTTTTTCGCCGGTTTTGTTGTTTATCATTCTAAGGCCTTCCACTACCTGATTTCCAAGAACCTCATCTACTTCGGTATTATAACGTAAGTCGATATTTTTTGTATTTGCTACACGGTGTTGCATCGCTTTTGAAGCACGCATTTCGCCGCGCCTTACCAACATAGTTACTTTACTGCAAATGTTGGCGAGATAAGTAGCTTCTTCTGCAGCGGTATCTCCCCCGCCCACGATCGCTACTTCCTGGCCTTTATAAAAGAACCCATCGCATACTGCACAGGCAGAAACTCCTCCTCCACGAAGTTTTTGTTCACTGGGTAATCCGAGGTATTTGGCAGTTGCCCCGGTAGAAATTATAATTGTTTCCGCTTCGAGATTTACGGAATTGTCTACACAAACCTTGTGAATCCCTCCAATTTCTTTGCTTAGTTCTACCTCGGTAACCATCCCAAGACGTACCTGCGTTCCAAACCGTTCTGCCTGTTTTTGAAGATCTACCATCATGGCAGGGCCATCTATTCCATCTGGATATCCCGGAAAATTATCAACTTCGGTAGTGGTAGTTAGCTGGCCTCCGGGCTCCAATCCCGTATACATTACCGGGTGCATATCTGCACGGGCAGCATAAATGGCAGCCGTATATCCTGCAGGTCCGGAGCCAATAATAAGGCATTTAACGCGTTCGATTTTATCGGTCATAACATCATTATTTTTCATTGTGTAAAAATAAGAACTTTAACTAAGATCTTCTGAAAAAACCAGTAATTTTTAAGGTTTTTCCTGCTCTTTATTAAGATAGTTTCTTTGCTGTACAACACAAAATTTTTCTTTTTTGATTCTTCTTTTTCCGTTTAAAAGAAATCCATATTAACACATAAAAACTACCTTTGCCTCCTATGGAATGGAGTTTTTTCAATATTCTGGATCTCCTGGGAACCATTGCGTTTGCAATTTCCGGTGCCCTGGCCGCCATGAACCGCAAACTCGATCTTTTTGGAATTTTTATAATCGCATTTGTAACCGCCATCGGCGGGGGAACTGTGCGCGATGTTTTAACAGGCGAAGTTCCTGTAAACTGGATGGAAAATACTCTTTATGTTTATCTTATTGGCGTCATCACTGTTCTTGCAATCATCTTCCGCAATAAGATTTTTTACCTTAAAAAGTCTCTTTTTCTGTTTGACACTATCGGATTGGGGGTTTTCACCATAACCGGCGTAGAAGCAGGAATTCAGAATAATCTCGATCCCATTATTTCAATAGCCCTGGGAACCATGACAGGAACTTTTGGCGGGGTTATTCGGGATATTTTATGTAATGAAATTCCCGTTATTTTTAGAAAAGAAATATACGCTACAGCCAGTATTTTTGGCGGGCTGGTGTTTGTTATAATGCACCATCTGAAGATTGATAAAGACCTGGTTTATACCGTAACTTCCTTAATTGTTATCTGCATTCGTCTTGTGGTTGTAAAATACAAGATTTCACTTCCCTCCTTCACACTTTCTTCTCAAGATAAAATTTGAAGAAAAACAACAAACCTCAATTTCAAATTCTGAATTTTTCACTTTCCACTTTCAATTTTTAACTTTCCACTTTCATAAAGGAATATTCCCGTGCTTTCTGTCAATTCTTAAAACATTTTTATTTTCCAGCATGCTAAAAGCTTTCAGCAATTTTTTACGGGTATCTCTTGGCATAATCACTTCATCTATAAATCCGCGTTTTGCCGCTTCAAAAGGATTGGCAAATTTTTCGGCATATTCCGCTTCTTTCTCCGAAAGTTTTACTTCAGGATTTTCAGCTTCTTTTATTTCTTTTCTGAAGATGATTTCACTGGCACCTTTTGCTCCCATTACGGCAATTTCGGCCGTGGGCCAGGCAAAATTTAAATCGGCTCCAATATGTTTGGAATTCATAACATCGTAAGCGCCCCCATAAGCTTTACGAGTAATCACAGTCACTCTGGGTACTGTTGCTTCGCTTAGGGCATATAACAATTTTGCTCCGTTAAGAATGATCCCGTTCCACTCCTGATCTGTACCGGGCAAAAATCCGGGAACATCTACCAGAACAAGCAATGGAATGTTGAAACAATCGCAAAAACGGGTGAAACGTGCCGCTTTTTTTGAAGAATCTACGTCTAAAACTCCCGCTAAACTCATTGGCTGATTGGCAACCACACCAATACTTCTACCTCCCAACCTCGCAAATCCTACAATAATGTTGTCGGCATAATCTTTATGAATTTCAAAAAAAGAATCTTCATCTATAATACCTTTTATCACCTGATGCATATCATAAGGCTTAGTGGAACTATCGGGAACAATAGAATCTAAAGATTCCCGAATCTCATCATTTAATTCATACGGAAGCTTTTGGGTAGTTTCTTTATTATTCTGCGGAAAATAACTTATAAGTTTTTTAATATCTTCCAGACAGGCGATATCGTTAAATGAAGTGATATGGGTAACCCCAGATTTTGTTGAATGCGTGCTGGCGCCTCCCAGCTCTTCTGAAGTAACCTCTTCATTAGTAACCGTTTTTACCACGTTTGGGCCGGTTACAAACATATAACTGGTATCCTGAACCATCAGGGTAAAATCTGTCATGGCAGGAGAATAAACCGCTCCCCCGGCACAGGGACCCATAATGGCTGAAATTTGAGGTATAACGCCTGAAGCCTGAACGTTTCGGTAAAAAATATCGGCATAACCTCCCAGCGATCTTACACCTTCCTGGATTCTTGCTCCACCCGAATCATTTAATCCAATAATGGGGGCTCCTACTTTCATGGCGTGATCCATCACTTTACAGATTTTTTCGGCATGAGTTTCAGAAAGGGCTCCGCCAAATACTGTAAAATCCTGAGCAAAAACATACACCAGGCGGCCGTGAACGGTTCCATAACCAGTAACCACCCCATCGCCATAGTATTGTTGCTCTTCCATTCCAAAATCGGTGGTACGGTGAGTAACTAAAATTCCAATTTCTTCAAAAGAACCTTCATCTAATAAGTAATCTACGCGTTCCCGGGCAGTTAATTTTTTCTTTTCATGCTGTTTTTCAATGCGTTTTTTTCCTCCACCTAAATGGGCTGCAGCAATTTTATCCTGTAATTTCTTTATATTTTCACTCATACCATCTAATGATTCTGAATATTGACTTTTCCTTTAAGATCTATTTTGGCAATCTTACCAGTTGCTGATCTTTTAAATATTGTTTTAAAGCGATTAATCCTGCAAGTTTCGCTTCATCCTGGATTTCCGCTTCCAGCTTTTCGGGAGAATAGTATTTTTTAACAAAGTGCGTATCGAAATTTCCACTTCGGAAGGCTTCGTGTTCAAAAACAAATTTTCCGAAAGGCAACGTAGTCATTACTCCCTGTACTTCATAATTATCTATGGCCTGAATCATCAATTGAAGGGCTTCTTCTCTGGTTTTCCCATAGGTAATAAGTTTTGCCAGCATAGGATCGTAATAGATAGGAACTTCCATTCCTTCTTCAAAACCATCATCTAAGCGGATTCCTTCACCTTTAGGACCTCTGTAGCGTTCTAAAGTTCCTACGCTGGGCATAAAATTTTCCATAGGATCTTCGGCATAGACTCTCAACTCCAGCGCATGACCGGTGATTTTGAGATCTTCCTGTTTAAACTGAAGTTTTTCTCCTCTGGCCACTCTTATCTGTTGTTCTACCAGGTCTATACCTGTTATTAGTTCGGTTACGGGATGTTCCACCTGCAGCCTTGTGTTCATTTCCAGGAAGTAAAAATTTTTATTTTCGTCCATCAGGAATTCCACTGTTCCGGCGCCCACATAATCGCAGGATTTAGCAACCTTTACCGCGGCTTCTCCCATTTGTTTCCTTAATTCGGGAGTAAGAATTACAGAAGGAGCTTCTTCTACCACCTTTTGATGTCTGCGTTGAATGCTGCATTCTCTTTCGAAAAGATGTACGGTGTTTCCGTGGGTATCTGCCAACACCTGAATTTCGATATGTCTTGGAGAGCCTACATATTTTTCAATAAAAACCGATCCATCTCCAAAAGCAGATTCTGCTTCACTTATGGCTCTTTTCATCTGGTCGCCAAGATCCTTTTCGTGTTCCACAATTCGCATTCCTTTTCCCCCACCGCCGGCAGAAGCTTTTATGAGAATGGGAAAACCTATATCTTTTGCAATTTCTTTAGCTTTTTCAACATCTGTAATCGCTTTATCTATACCTGGAACCAAAGGAATATCGTACTTTTTCACGGCCTCTTTAGCCGCCAGTTTGCTCCCCATTATTTCTATGGCTTTAGAGCCGGGACCAATCCAGATAATACCATTTTCTTCAACCAATTTGGCAAATCCGGAATTTTCGCTTAAAAAACCATAGCCGGGATGTATGCCGTCCACATTCAGTTCTTTGGCCGCTTTAACTATTCTTTCTCCCTGTAAGTAAGATTCATTAGAAGGTGCTTCTCCTATATAAACTGCTTCGTCTGCAAATTTTACATGAGGGGCATTTCTATCGGCTGCTGAAAAAATCGCCACGGTTTTTATTCCCATTTTCTGAATGGTTTTCATAACACGCAATGCAATTTCTCCACGATTTGCTACTAAAATTTTCTTCATTTTGAATATTTCTGAAATTATTCCAGTTCGATTAACAACTGATTTTTATCTACGGTTTGCCCCTTTTCAACTTTTACCGATTTTATTACGCCATCGCCGGGTGCGGTAAGCGTATTTTCCATTTTCATAGCTTCCAGTACCAGTAAGTAATCGCCTTCTTTTACTTCGTCGCCTTCTTTAACATTCACGTCCAGAATAAGCCCGGGCATAGGTGCTTTTATATCGCTCATTTTTTGTGCAGTACCCAGGGAAAGACCCATTTCCTGAATCAGCAAATCCAGTTCGTTAGAGATTTCTACCTCGTAGATATTAGCATTTATTTTTATCTGGTATTTCTTGTTGTAAAAGTCCTTCTGAAGAATTTCAGCCTTAAAGGAACGGTTGTTTTCTAGAATATGATATTTACCGGGATGGGTTTCATGGCTGTCCAGTGAAGAAATCTGTGCATTGGTAAAGGAAAAATCGTAGTTGTTGTTTACCTTAACTTTGTATTTATTTTCCATATTTCTTAATTATAAGCAGCGTTTTTGCCCTTTTTTGTAAAGATAAAAAAATACAAAGGGTATTTT
>JBAVQO010000225.1:0-3434 GCA_049694135.1 Gillisia sp.
ATCCAGGCGTTCCCACGTTTGAGTTTTATAGAAAAAAGCGATGTATCCTCTAATATTAAGCTGGTCTGGATTTTCATTGTCGAGCCAGATTTTGCACTTGTACTCCTTTCCCGACTTGGGATCGGTAACAACTCCGCCTGTATATTCATCTCCATCTTTATGAAGTCCTCTCAAGATCACAAGTCCTTCAATAGGTTTATCTTTCATTTCTCCGTCGCAGTTTTCGCATACCCGGTCCCGGTCTTCCTCTTTTATGATACGCACCACCTTGCCTTTCACCTCGTCCCCATCTTTGTATATCTTAATGATGGAATTTACATTGCCATTTTCCTGATTAAAGGTTTTCCATTTCCCAAAAACATTCTGTCCATTCATCTGAATACTTCCTAAAATCGAAAAAATTATACACGCAACTATCCTCTTCATAAAAAAACTCTTTTTTTTGATTCGTAAATAAAATTTGAATTGCAGACCTTACGATTTACCTAACATCGCTTCTTTTAGATCTTTATCGGCTGGTTTGTTGGAAAGCCAGATCCCAAAAAGGGCCTTTTTGAAATCCATTCCTTTTATAACCCCTTTTTCTGTTCCGTTTTTATAAACAATAACCCCGGAATCCGGAAGATAAACAATGTCGAAAACATCATTTTTACTGATATCATCTGAAAAGAAACTTATAAACTTGTCTATTTCCGCAGAAATGGGAGAGGTATTTTTATTTGTTGAATTCTCGAAGCCTTCATTTACCGCGTCTATCATTCGTTTGCTGGTAATAAGACCGGAAACTATGTGTAATTTTATAGCCATGGGTTTTTCGGCTGCTATTATTTGTTGAGCATCAGAAGACGCAGTATCAAGATACAGAGCGCCCACATACATATCCATCCAGAATTTTTCGCGTACTCCCGCACCATTTAAAACAACGGTTTCTCCTCTAAAATTTTCTTTTTGAGGTAGAGGAACTCCACTAACGGTAGTTTGAGCAACGATACTAAAGCCGATCAGGCTGAAAAGCAGGAAAAAAACATTTTTCATATTTAAAGATTTAATTATTGATGTTTATTTTTTGCCTTAGATTTTTGTTTCCTTTTCCTCAATTTGAGCAAAGAGGCATTCAGTTCATATCCCAGCAAAAGTATATTCGAGTTTAACCAAATATATACCATAAGTATTAACAAAGCACCTATAGACCCGTATAATTCATTATATCTGCTAAAATTTTCAATATACAAGCCAAACAAATAGGTTGTTAATAATATCAACAACGTGGTGAAAATTGCCCCGATGGAAAAAAATCTTGCCTGCCTGCCTTCTTTGGTACCAAAATAATAAAGGGTAGCCACAGCAATATACACCAGAATGATAAATACCGTATATTTTACAATTATGGTAGAAGACGACGAGTTTCCAAAAATCCCCAACTGACTTAAATCTCCTACCGCATAGGTTAAATACACCCAAAGTATTACCATAATAAGCAACAACAGTGCCATGATAATGGAAACCCCTATGGCTACCAGGTACTGCCGAATGATCGATCGGTTCTTTTCGGTATGATAAGAAAACTCGAAGCCGGTAAAGATGGCGTTAATTCCATTGGTCATTAAAAAAATAGACAGAATAAAGGTTATGGAGAGCAATCCACCACGCGGAGTACTGGCAATATCGAGCAAAACATCGTTGAAAAAGTCGGAGGTAGTAGGAGGCAGCAGGCTATCCATAAAAGTCAGGAACTGCAGCTGAAAATCATCTATAAAAGTGATGTAAGGAATAAGGTTAAGAGCAAAAATAAGAAACGGAAAAAGAGCCATAAAAAAACTGAAGGCTACCGCACTGGCCCTGGTGGGAAAGAGACCTTTAAGAATCCCGTGAGAAAAAATTTCCCATAAATCATACAAAGTAAGCCCACCGGAACCCAAAATAGCGATTTTCTTGGTTCGGTATTCCCAGGCCCTGGAAACATTTTTAAAAAAAGTATCAACCTTCTTATTGGGATTCATAAATTTTTATACCGCTTTTAAACTCATATCGAGATTGGAAACCGAGTGCGTAAGAGCACCACTGGAGATAAAATCCACACCACATTCCGCATATTTTCGCAAGGTTTTAAAATTAATGCCCCCGCTGGATTCAGTAAGGCATTTGCCATTTATCAGTTTTACTGCTTTTCGGGTATCTTCGTAATTAAAATTATCGATTAAAATCCGATAAACACCTTCATTCTCTAAAATCTCTTCAATTTCGGAAAGATTTCGCGCCTCTACAATAATTTTGAGTTTTAGATCATTCTGTGCAAGATATTGTTTCGTTTTGCGAATGGCAGGTGTAATTCCCCCGGCAAAATCTATATGATTATCCTTAAGCATGACCATGTCAAACAACCCAAACCTGTGATTTGTACCTCCCCCTATTTTTACCGCCCATTTTTCCAAAGCTCTGATCCCGGGAGTGGTTTTTCGGGTATCCAATATTTTGGTTTTGGTGCCTTCGAGTTCTTTTACGTATTCAGCCGTTTTTGTAGCAATCGCGCTCATTCGCTGCATTCCGTTTAACACCAGGCGTTCTGCCATTAAAATGGATCGCGAAGAACCTTCTATGGTAAAAGCAATATCTTTTGGGGATACCCTTTTTCCATCGGGTATAAAAACTTCCATGTTGAGATCTTTATCGATCTTTTCAAAAACCATTTGGGCAAATTCCACCCCCGCAATTATTCCCTGGTCTTTTACAAGCAGTTTTGCCTTTCCTTGAGAATCTTCAGGGATGCAAGCCAGTGAGGTATGATCGCCGCTCCCGATATCTTCGCGAATGGCATTAGCGATAATAATTTCAATTTCCTTTTGAAATTCTTCTTCTGAGATCATTTCAATACTTATTTTTGTAAATGTAGCAAAGTCTGATTGAAATGACCATAAAATTACTGGCGATAGGCAAAACCGATGAAAAAGGACTTCAGGATTTAACAGATGTCTATGTTAAACGCCTCGGGTTTTACTGCAAATTTGAGTGGGAATATTTACCGGATATAAAAAAAGCCAAAAATCTCGATGAAAACCTTCAGAAACAAAAGGAAGGAGAGTTACTTCTAAAGAACTTACAGGCATCAGATTTTGTGGTTCTTCTGGACGAAAACGGAAAACAGTTTTCTTCCGAAGGTTTTTCAGAATTTCTTCAGAAGAGAATGAACAGCGGATTAAAACAACTCGTCTTTGTAATCGGCGGCCCTTACGGCTTTTCTGAAGAAGTTTATAAGCGGGCAGATTCTAAATTATCGCTTTCAAAAATGACATTTTCGCACCAGATGATCCGCCTGTTCTTTACCGAGCAGTTATACAGGGCTTTCACCATTCTTAAAAATGAACCTTATCATCACAAATAACTTATGAAATTAGTTTTCGCGACGCACAATCCTAATAAATTAAAAGAAATTCAAC
>JBAVQO010000226.1:0-8695 GCA_049694135.1 Gillisia sp.
GGTATAGGTTTGTTTAAAAACTTTGGCAAAACGAATAAAAATGTCGTGGGCTTCGGGTACGGGTTTGTAGGTTATAAAAAGCAGATGGCCCAGATCAAAAAACGCGACATGGTCTATCTGCGATTCAGGCAAAGGAACACCTGAATCAAAAGCTTTTTTTAAGGAGGGACCAAGTCCGGGAATATTTTGTAAATATTCATAATGTTCCCTGATTTTGGAGTGTTCTATTTTTTCAATATGTAAGGGTATTCCGGTTCTAGAGATCTCATAATATTTTTTGAAAATATTTTCCCTGGGTGTCTTGTACGGCGTTAGAATTACCTGTTGAGAACTAAACCATTCCATATCCCATACCATAGATTCTGAAGCATTTTCATTATAAATATGAAAAGCACACCCCCAGGTCTCAATTCCCAACGAACGCACCTGTTTATCTAAAAGCTGTGAGGCTTCTTCAAGCTCCTCGCTGTGCTGCATAGCCATGGTGCGGGCTCTAACCCGTTCCAGTGCCAGTTGTATTTGCGATTCCCTTGCCTGAGCCTCAGATTTTTTAAGATCGATAAACCTGGTATAAGTTTGTTCAAAAACTTTCGCGAACCGCTTAAAAACACTGTGGGCCTCCGGCTGAGGTTCCAGGGTTATAAAAAGCAGGTTTCCATGGGAAAAATTAGCCACGTGGTGTACCTGCCTTTCCGGCATAGGATGCCCCGCAGCAATCGATTTTTTAAAGGCGTTGTTTAGTAAAGGAAAAGATTGCAGGTATTTAAAATGAGCTTTCATCTCTTGGCCGGTGAGATCTTTTATTAAAAATTCCTCTCCTTTTTCCCATCTTTCAAACTGTTCTTTGTGCCAGGTGTTTTCTGTCAGGGGCATGTGGAAAGGAGGATTCATAGACCCGTCTGCATTACACATCCAGGAAGTAAGAGCATGATTCTTTTGATTCCAGATCGTAAACCCACTGCTATAGGTATCAATTTTCAATAATTTTAATTGCTTAAACAAGAGGCTGGAAACTTCGGCCAGCTCTTCACTTTTTTGCATAGCCATCGTTCTGGCACGCACCCTTTCCAAGGCAGCTTCAATTTTAGCTTCTCTCACGTGGGCTTCGGCTTTTTGAAGATCCAGGAATCGGGTATAGGTTTGTTCAAAAACAAGCGAAAAATGTTTAAGGATGTCGTTATCTGAATCAGATAATCTTCTCCCATAATGATTGACTATAAAAATACTTGTGTAAGGAAATACTGATACCGACCTTGTGTATCTTCCTTTACGAGATAACACTTCATTTTTCCACTCAGGAGTAGATGTGTTGTACGGTGGATATTTAAACAGATGTTCGAAGAATTCTATTTTTTCCTTTCTTGAATATTCTTCAGTAAAAAATCTCTCACCTTTTGTTGTGGCTTCTGCGAGGACCGTATAAATAGGTCGGTCCAGAAATGGAATAGCGGCTTTTTTTACATAAGTTTCGGTCACACCCGAAGATCCCCAAAATGTGAATTGTTTGTCAATTTCGTTGTTATTGATAACCAGAAATACTCCGGTTATATCCATTTCCATTTTATGCAACTCCTGGGAGACAATATTGACTATTTCCTGCAACTCGGAGGTATGGTGCATTCCAATAGATCTTGCTCTTACCCTTTCTAATCCTGCTTCAACCTTCACTTCCCTGGCCTGTTCCTCTGCTTTTCTCTCCAGCTGATGGATTTTTCTCTCGAGTTGGGCAGTGCGGCGCTTTATGGCTTTCCGAAGCTTCAGGTTTTCGGCCTTCATCTGCTCGTAACCTCTCGTTCTCCCTTCCTGTTTTTCGGATAGTTTCATACCTTACTTATTTCAACGTATCAAAACTTTTATTTCGGTGCCTTACCTTTCCTGCGATTCTACTTTGTTCCCACCGTGCATCTTAGCTAAATCATACTCTAAACTCAATCTTTATTCGGTCACTTTTCCTATTGGTTTTAGTGGTGAAAAGGGCTGAAATAATTTATTCTTTAATAGATGCAGGAATTCTGTTCCATTTTTTTTACTGAAGTTAAAACCCGCGCCTATACCTTTCAAGAAGGAACCCTTTTAGTACAGATCTCAATGCCTCCTGAATATTTTGATAAATCCAAAGTTTGAAATCACAACAAACTATCATTTACTCCTCTGAAGGTATGAAGGTTAACTCTTAGTTTTAAGAAAATTTTAGAGTTTTCGGTAAGTTGTAAAATACGGCGATAAAAGGTATAGGCAACAGTAGAAAAAACCCGAAGTTTGAGACCTTTTATATATGCCGGAAAATGGGTTTGTAGAAATTCAATTCCTCAAACTTTGGATGGCGATTAGATTCGGTGCTTTTAGTATAAGGAAATCTAAGATTCTTTTCTTCTGAAGTACTTGATAACGCCATAAATTAAAGAGAGAAAGACGATAAAAATAATCGTTCCCAGCATTTCATTACGAGCCAGATTAGAAAGGAAATACAGGATTACCGCGATACTTAATACAGGTACGGTCCAGCCTCCAGGAATTTTGAACTCACTTTCCAGTGTTTTATGGGATATTCTGAGTTTAATTACAGATAGCGCCACCCCGAGATAAAGAATTAAAATAGAACTTGTAGCTATGATTACCAGTTGCTCAAAAGTTCCTGTGGCTGCCAAAACAAAACCTATAATCACATATACTAGAATGGCTATATGAGGGGTAGCATAAGATTTATGAACTTTGGCCAAGGCAGGAATAGGAATTACTCTGTCCCGGCCCAGTGCAAAAAGGGCCCGCGGATTACTCAGGATGGACCCGCTTAGATATCCGAACATCGAAATACTGGCGCCGGCAATTAGAATAACATATCCTATAGGCCCAAAAACAACTTTTGCAGTTTGAGCCAGAGGAGCCGCTTTAAAATTTACCAGGTCTTTCCCCAAAACCCCCTGCGATACCATTTGAATAAGAATATACACCAATACAACCGTGGTAATGCTTATAAGAATGGCTTTAGGAACTGTACGCTTTGGGTTTATAACCTCTCCACCAACGATTAAACCAGACTCGCAACCTACAAAGGCAAAAAACAGAATAAGAGAAGTTTCTCCGAATTGATGAAGACTCGGTAAAGATTCAATCTGCAGGTTAGAAAAAGAAACGTCTTTCCATCCAAAAATAATGAGAAGAAATAAAGGAATCAGTTTCACCACGGTATTTAGTTTTACCAGTCCGATTCCCTGTTTTACCCCCAGAATGTTCACAGAAGCAAATCCGAAAAATAAAACTGCCAGGGTTGCCAGGCGAATCCAGGTTGTTCCGAAGAGAGGATTTACGGTTTCTAACACATTTATCAAGGCATTGGACACTGCAGCATCTGAAAGCACGCCACTGGCAACGGCAAAAATTCCCGCTATAAATCCCGCATAATCTCCAAAAGCAGTTTCTATATAGGTATAAGGACCACCGGTGTTGGTCACTTTGCTGCCTGCTTCAGCAAAACACAGCGTGACGAGCGTTATAAGAACTCCACAAAAAATGTAGGCTAAAATACTCGAAGTGCCCATTTGCAGAGCTATAATCGCCGGCAGTGCAAAAATGCCGGAACCTATAATGATATTGATAATATTGGCCGAAAGGCCTAAAGTGCCTACACTTCTAATAAGGCCCTCATCTTTTGTTTTCATAATTTGTTGAGAGATAACCGCTCCTGAAAAATTGTTAAATAGCCGTGTCTAAACTACTAAAGATTCAGGAATATTCAGGAAAAATTTAAAGCCCTGAAAAGTCTTATTTTAAGCTTTTATCCATAAGTTTTAAGACCGTTAAATTTTTATGACTACAAGAAAGATTTTCGCCAATGGCATATATTTGAAGTGACCGATGGTTGTACCTTCAGAAAGTAGTTTTTGATGGATATTTCTAAATATTTTAATCATTTCTCTGGTTTTCACGAATAAGCGCCCTTATTTCAGAAATTTTAGCCAAAGCGGTTTTCATTCTACGGGTCTGACCTTCTCTATTGTCTTTAAACAGCTTGAAAAGAACAATGACTGAAGGTTTTTCAAAAAAGGTTTTAGAATCTATAAGCTTACAATAATGCATCCACTTAAAATCTGAAAACTCCTGTTTTATTACCGGCACCCAATCTATATTAAATTGTTTTTCAACATCCAGCATGCTTTCAGAGAGATTAAAAAGGGATTCATCGTAATACGAAATAAGAGCCAGCTGTAGTTGTTTATCGCGTAAATTTTCTATCCCTTTAGATTTCAACACTTCAAAGGCGCTGGATTGCGATTTAAAACGTTGAAAATTGATGATTTCTCCCATTAAAGTATCGAGGTTTTCCTGGTAATCTTTATGAGAAACCTTATTTAAAAGAAGATTTGTTGCGGTTGTAGCCTTCCTGGATTTTTCCAGTTCTATCGCAATATAAGTGGAATCATTTTGAAGATTTTGGTCTATAAGTGCGATAATTTCCTTTTCAAACTTCTGATTTTTTCTGCGGTCGTTCCAGTTACTAATGCTCAACGCAATCAAAATTCCTATAACTACAAGTACAATTTCACCTAAAGCGTATTTGAGGTAGCTCATGGTTTTATCTTCAAAAAGAAGATTTTTACGGATATTTCGGAAGAGTTTTATCACAAATCAGGCACTAGTCTTCAGTAATAGCTTACCGTGTTCATATAAAACTGAGCAACTTAAAGTGTAAAATGCGATACAAGGGAGCCTACACTTTTCGCTCTGTTTTACATTCTATCAGAAATTTTTACGTCTCCACTAATTCCACTTAAATCTGGACGAAAAATCCAGAGTTCGCTTTCACCACCTTCTGTAAGAGCAATCCAATCGTTAATAAATTGGGTCCAACTACCGGCGCCATACATTTCGTCATATTTTTTTGCTATACTATGATCTTCACCCATCCAGGCCGATTTATCAAAAAATGAAATAACTGCCAGATCCCTTCCTTCTTTTGTGCTTCCAAGTTCGTTCGTATATATTCCATAAGTGGTTTCAGGAGATTTTTCAGCGTACACTTTGTCGATTTTTTCCACCAGCTTCATGATATCATCGGTTTTGCCTCTTTTTATATCATAATAATCAACCAGCATATTTTTAATGGTGAAATCTTTTGGAAACCGGGAAAGTTCATTATGTCCTCTCCAATAGGTTTGTGTACCACTATTTGCTGCGAGGTAGGGTGCAACATTGGTATTCCAGTCTGCATCGTGCCCTTCTTTTTCAGCAGGCCTAGTATCTAAAGCACTCCAGGGAAAAGGCCCCATTGTCCAAACATAACTGCCTGTATTCTGACCATTGGATATCCAGTAAACCCGAACCCCATAAGGGCCATCGCTGTGATATTTTTTGTTATGCGCCGTAATTCCTTTTTCAAATTGGGTAATTTGAGTTGGATTTGGCGTTAGTAGGGCATTTTCGAATACCCCATACTCGGTACTGTTCTGCGATATTGCCAAAAATGGCAATAAAAGCATTGCAAAAATTACTTTTTTCATAATATTTGATTTTAGATGGTTAATAAATTCTTTAGTTCATACTTGTTTTGTGGTCATCGTACTGGCGAGTAGCGAGGTTCTTCCTGTTTATTATTACAGGAAGTTAGGAGCAATATTGCCGCTCCGGTTGGCAGAATGCTTTTCATAATTTTGGTTGTTAGTGAGTATTTTCCATTAAAAACCTCGCATTCGGTAAGTTAAAAAGGGGATTTGGTGCAGATATTAAAAAGCCTTGAGAATTATTCCAGTCGGCCAATCTCGGTTTTTACAGACTTAATATCTGCCATGAATTTTCCGTAAAGTTCCATGGCTTTATCCTGTCCTCCGGTCATATCGCTCAATGCCTTAATCCATTTAATATCATCGGGACTGTTTTGCCAGTTTAGCTCTTCCACACCATCCTGCATTTTCCAGATTACCAGATAGTCATATTCGCCGCTAGCGAGATTAATTTCCATCACCGGGTTGGGAGTTCCTGCTTTATCGCTGGCGGCATGAAAGTAATCCTTAATAATTTTTTTGGCGTCATCGGCCTTTCCGGCCACAAATTGGATATGTTCTATCTTGTACCACTGCGGATTATTGTATTTTTTGGCGGTCATTTCCTGGGCGGAAAGAGTGGGCCCCAGAAAAACTAATACGAAGAGAACGGTAATACTTTTAATAACTTTCATAATTTCAGATTTATGGTTGATTAATAATTAGTTACAAATCAATTACCAGCCGATGTTAAGTCACAATGATGCCTGCGAGGGGATTCACAAGACCGGGGTATCTCTGAAAAATTATGGGGAATTCAGTTTTAAAATTAACCTTACTAATTTAATAAAATTATGTTAACTAAAATCTTTTATGGTTAAATATTTAACTAATTAAATATTTCTTATTGAAATAAGAGTATAAAAGAATGAAAATATATCAGGTTAAATACGTCTGTTTACGGGTGAATTCCAGTAAAATTGCATTATTTTGATTTCCAGTTATTTATACTTCCAAAGTATATTTTCTCACATCCATACTTTTTTTGATATCAAAAAATTTAGAGACTGTTAATAGTTACAATAAAGTCGCTTGAGAGGTCTGTTTATAATTCCGTGTTTTTAATTAACTTGCCACCACTACAAAAACTATTGTGAAACGTTTTTCCTCCATAGTACTCCTCTTTATTTTTAGCCTTCACTTAATTGGTTATGTTTTTCTTATTAAAGTTGAGCAAAACAAAATCGTAAAAGAAATGAAAGCCTCTATAGAAGCCGGAGTTCCCAATAAAAATCTTGCCACGATTGTCATAAATTCTTCTAACAGGAAAACAATAAAATGGAAGGAAAAAGGGGAATTCAGCTATCGGGGAAATATGTATGATGTGGTAAAAGCAAAACAACTTTCTCCCAATTCCAGGGTTTATTATTGCTTAAAAGATTCGCGCGAAACTTTCCTCCTGGCCTTGCTGGATAAGACTTTAAAGAAGAACGATAAAAATAAAAATTCACCGAACACTCCATTACAGGCTTCCTTCAAAATTATGCCTGCCTCCCTAAAATATGTAAAACTTAAGGAAATTCAGCTAAAAGAGAGAGCGATAAAAAACAACTTTAAATATGTGTGTTTTTATAATTCCCTGTCTCCAGACATTCTCGCTCCACCCCCAAAATTTACTTCTTAAGTTCCCATTTAGAAAACTGCGTGTAGCTTCTTCAGAAGAATTGTAAGAAGAGGTCCACGCGTTATTTCAAAAAAATCCATTTATCAATATCCATTCGCGGAAAAATTTCCGCAGCAACTTTTATAATTAATATGAAACAATTTTATATTTCCCTATTGGGAATATTCTTTTCTATGTCCATTTATTCTCAAACCCAAACGACAGGAAAAATAATAGATGCCAATAATCAAAATCCGCTGGAAGGCGCCAAAATTGAAATTGGAGAAAAAACCGTCAGCAGCAACCGGGAAGGTATATTTTCTTTTATATGCTCTCCGGGGCTTTCGCTCAAAATTTCTTATTTAGGCTATGAAACCTATAAGACCACGATCTCGAATTGCAATACTTTCCTTACTATTTCCTTACAACCATCCAACAATAATCTTGGGGAAGTCCAGCTAACCGGAGTAATGAATGACACCAAAAAATCACTTCGAAATCCTGTTTCGGTTGTAGAACTGAGTCAGAAAGAACTTAAGCGGGGAACGGGTTTATATCTGGATGATGCCATAAATGCTAACATTCCGGGAGTGATTATGGAGCGCCGTGCGGTATCTTCGGGGCAACAATTCAACATTCGTGGGTATGGGAATGGCGTTGGCTTTAAAGGTGCCAACAATAATTTCGATGGTCAGGGCTATAAAGTATACCTGAACAACATTCCGATCACAGATGCCGAAGGAGTTACGCTTCTAGATGATATTGACTTTAGTTCTATTAGCGACGTAGATGTGATAAAAGGTCCGGCAGGAACAAAATACGGCCTGGCGATCGCGGGAGTCGTAAACCTGGAAACTGTCCGTCCACAACCGGATCAGACTTCTTTGAGTCAATCGGTAATTGCTGGAAAATATGGCCTTTTGCGTTTGACTTCCCAACTACAATTGGGAGGAGAAAAATCTTCGCTACTTGTAAATTACGGGCATCAAATCTCCGATGGATATATGGTTCATACCAATTCAAAAAAGGATTTTGTAAACCTGATCATGGATTTTTCTCCTAATGACCGGCAGTACATCAGCACGTATTTTGGATACAGCAACAGCTACGACCAACGCGGCGGTGAACTTAGTATCGAACAGTACGAAAATAAAGATTACATCGGAAATGCCCGATATATCAAAAATAACGCGCACAGCGAAATTGTGAGTTTTCGGGCGGGTTTAAGCCATACGTATTTATTTAGCGACTGGCTGAAGAATACTACGACAGTTTTTGGTACTGGTGTCACCAACAATTCCAGTTCTGCTGGCGGATGGACAGATAAGAATCTGGTGAACTACGGTTTACGCTCGGTCTTCGATATTAATTTCAATCTAAGCGCTGCTGTTAGCCTTTCCAGCCAGACCGGCGCGGAATTACAAAAACAGCGTGCGCAGATTATAGGCTACCGAATGACAGAAAATCCTGATGATCCTGAAGGTTACAACATCATTGGCAACTTTAAAAGCAACCAATATGCAGAATCCGGGACTTCTTCGGTCTTTACTGAGTG
>JBAVQO010000227.1:0-2045 GCA_049694135.1 Gillisia sp.
GTGCTGATATTATTAAAGCCATGATCATGTACACCAGTATGGGTCAAATGGGAAGCCATTTTCTCTAGCGTGTACTTCTTTCCTATGTCCAAAAAGTTACTGTCGTTCGTTGCATCAAATTGGAGAAATGACGATCCGTATCGGAAACCCTCTGTCCATTCTGTCCAACCACGGGTGGTATATTTTCCGTTCGAGGTAAATACGGGGGAGCCTTTTTTATTATCATATTCTTTTTCTATCAACAGAATTTTATCTCCCGAAATCTTCCAGAATTCCTTTAACAAAGGTCTGAACTCCTGCACCGTTATATTGGGATCAATGTTTATCATTTTCTTTTCTTTCTAGCATTAATAAGACAACCCTACTTCGGAACAGATTGTGCGGGTAGCTTCCAAGGCATCATAAAAAAGTTCAGGTCCGGTTTCGCCTCCAAATTGCCCCCCTACTCTTAAATGGGGTTCCATAGTTAAAAAGCCGTTATATTTCTTTTTGTTCAATTCAGATAACAATTGCTTTATCTGGCCATCTCCTTCTCCCGGTAGACTTCCCACTGTGTTACCCAAACCCCAATCTTTTATGTGCACATGAACAACGTAAGGTTCCATAAGCGGCCAACATTTTTCCATATTGTTCGTTATTTTTTCCCCCCATACAAAATTTGCCGGATCATAAGCAAGCCCAAATGCTGGCGAGTTAACTGCCTTTGCTAAATCAGCACAATTCTTAGCGGAATGTCCATAAATATCTGCCTCATTTTCGTGTACCATGACAATCTCAGTGTTTTGAAGGAGTTCTGCCTGTCGCGAGATCCTCTCAACAACTTCTTCTCTATAATTATCGATATTCTCACCTTCTGGGGCATAATAACTAAAAACTCTTATAAAAGGAGTGTCAAAGTAATTTGCCAACTCGATGGCATGTTTGAATTTATCAAGATGTTTATTAAAGGGTTCTTGCAATGAAACTTTTCCTATTGGTGAGCCTATAGCACTTACAGAGATTCCATTATCCAGCAAGATTTTCCTGGTTTTCTCCAATTCCTTTTTGGTGAGATCCATGATATTCTTGTTATCTACAAAACGTATTTCAATAGCAGGCACGTCTTGATCTACCAAAAATTTCACCTGTCCCTGAAAGTCAGAGGTTACTTCATCTGCAAATGCACTAAATTTTATCTTTGACATCCTTAAACAACTTTTTCAAAATAAGTGGGTACCACTGTGACTATGTAGTAAACAACGCTAGCCAGAGTAGCAAGAATAGCGATTATCATTCCCGTGTTCCACCAAAAACGCGTATTCCCTTTTGGTTTATCTTTACCAAGGTACTTTTCACTGTTATTCAGTAAGAAAAAACCGATATAGGCAACGGGTAACATAATTAGACTTATAGCCGATGTAGGAATTGCAATCCATGTTCCCATTTTACTCCATAGGATTACCCCCAAAAGTCCAGGTGCCGGAATTAAAGTTGCAAGTTTATATTTCCATCCCTGGGGTTGAATTCCGAAAATTTCACAAGCTGCAAAACCACAGACCAACATGTGTAGAATGATAGCATTTAGTGCCATTCCAATAATTCCAAGTCCAAAAATAAGCCTGGAGAACAAAGGTGAAATTCCCGCAGCTTCCAGCATTCCAGCCGCTTCTATCGGAGAAATATTAGTAGCCCCTTCAGCCAGAGCTCCGGAGCCATAAATAGTGGTACCAGCCGCAATGATCATTAATCCTGTGGCAATAGAATAGGGAATAAGCATCCCGGTGAG
Source organism: Gillisia sp. (assembly GCA_049694135.1). Lineage (GTDB taxonomy): Bacteria > Bacteroidota > Bacteroidia > Flavobacteriales > Flavobacteriaceae > Gillisia. Next base: position 1,766 of record JBAVQO010000227.1, read on the forward strand.
CATATCAAACCGAGCAAGCCCTGTGTGTTCTTTCCCCCACCCTTTAGCGAGGTACGTATAGCCAAAAAGAAATGTCATATTAACCCCGACTGCTGCACTGATAGATGCAACGAATATTGAAATTCCTCTCGTATCAGTTGGAATATTCCAAACGATGTTACCGCCATGGAATGTAAAAGGCAATAAACCCTGTCCTACTTTTCCCCAATCAATCCCATCACCAGAGAAAGCACTTATAATAACTACAGCTGCAAAAGCAAAAATTATAAACCAGATTATC
>JBAVQO010000228.1:0-3939 GCA_049694135.1 Gillisia sp.
GCGTTAAATCGAATTTCACAAAATCCTGAAAAATCACACCGAAATACTGCTGGTATTCAGCCTGATTATACCTATTTATCGCCACGCCATCCAGCAAAATTTCTCCTTCCGTAGGTTCATAAAACTGAAGCAGTAATTTGATTAGGGTTGTTTTTCCTGCCCCGTTTTCTCCCACAAAAGCCAGTTTTTCACCCGCCTTCAGCGTAAAATTGATATTCCTGACTACCCATAATTCAGATTTAGGATATTTAAAACCTACGTTTTTAAATTCGAAACCTGTTTTAATTTCATCGGGAAGAGAGAGTTTCTTTTCCGCAGAAGGATCGGGAAGGCTGAGATCAAGAAACTCAAAATAATCCTGAAGATACAATGCGCTTTCTGTAATCGCGGTAAAACGTATAAAGAACCCCTGCATCTTTGACCGTAACCGATTGAAAGACCCCGAAAGGAACGTAAGATCACCTAAAGAAAAAATTCCGCCTACCGTTTTAAAAACAATAAGAGCATACGCGGCATAATAAGCGATAGTTCCAATAACGTTGAAAAAAGAGCCCCAGCCAGCTCTTCGCTTTGCCAGTTTTTTATTCTCCAGATAGTATTTATCGGATAGGTTCTGAAATCGTTCTGCCAAATAATTTGAAAGTCCAAAAAGTTTTACCTCTTTGGCCGTAACATCACTGGCTCCGGCATATCGCAAATAATCGAGTTCCCTGCGTTCCTGTGTCCAGCTTCGGGCAAGCGAATAACTGGTACCGCTGAATTTGATCTCGTTATAAATTGTGGGAATTATAGAAATAACCAGGAGCAGAAGAAGCCACGGTTCAAAAGCCACCACCCCCGCTAAAAGCGAAAGAATTACAATAAGATCTTCGCCCTGGGCAAGAATGTTGGACATTAATCCCACCCTGCCGGTGGTTTGTTGTCTCGCCCGCTCCAGTTTATCGTAGAACTCGGAATCTTCCAGCTGCGCCAGATCCAGTTCCGCGGTTTTCTTGATGATTCGTACCGAAGTGTTTATAGAATATTGATCCCCCAGCAACCCGTCGGTTAGGCTGATGGCTCTGCTCAATAAATCAGAAAGAATGGCCAGGGCAAATTCGGCGGTTACAAATAACCACAAACGGTGCAGGTCATGAACCGGCGCATTCATTTGGGTGACCACCTCATCAATAATAATTTTGCCAATCCAGAGCAGCACCAGCGGTGTAACCGCACTAAGAATCCTGCAGAACACGTTCACATAAAACAAGGGCGGATTTACCCGTCTGATCTCTTTAAAGAATCGGGGAACAAATTTTAAAGAAGCGAAACTGTCTTTAAAATTGATTTTATTGGGTTGTAAAGAATTTTTGGGTTTTGGCAATGCTCGAAATTTTTCAGGCAAGGTAAGTAGGGAATTTTAATAGTCCCTTACAGATGGTATTTAATTTTCATCTTTGGCAAGTGGAGCGCTTACCATCCAGCTTAACCCGAATTTATCTATAAACATTCCAAAATAAGCTCCCCAGAACATCTTTCCCATAGGCATTCTTACTTCTCCCCCTTCAGATAACTCTTCAAAGATCTTGTCGGCTTCTTTGGGGGAATCCTGGCTTACCGAAATTGCAAAATTATTTCCTTTATTCAGCGCATCGCCAAATCCTGAAGCTTTGTCGCAGCCCATTAGTACGGATTCTTTTCCAATAGCGAGAGAAACGTGCATGATTTTATTTTTGTCCCGCTCTTTTACAGGATATTCCGGATTGGGCGGCATATCTCCAAACCGGCTTATTTGTTCAAACTCACCTCCAAAGACCAACTTATAAAAGTTGAACGCTTCCTCACAATTTCCATCGAAGGTGAGGTACAAATTTATAGTTCCCATAATGTTAGATATAAAATGAAAAACCCGATTAACCTCCGTTCGCAGAACTTACCAGATCGCGATAGATAAGCCACTTTCCATCTACTTTTTTCCAAATGGTGGCATAATTTCCTTCATCAACTTTTTGTCCGTCGGGAGTGTAAATTTCGTAAGTCCCCAAATCAGTAGCGTAGCCATCCATACTGTATATTTCCTGACTTTGAATTCTTAGTTCCATTCCCTGATCGGTCATGGAAAGATTAGCATTCTTTATGGCATCTCTTCCTTCTACCGAAGCCTTGCCAGACAATTTAAGCATCGCGTCCTGGGTATAATACGATGCAAACTCATCAATATCACCATTTTTAATGGCATTTTCCATGGCCTTGCTATTGTTTTCAATAGTCATTTTAGTTTCGGCAGAAGTCTGGGCGTTGGTCGTAGTAAAACCGGTGACCAGAACGCATACAACGGTGAGTAAATTTTTCATAATTAGTGGTTTTTGATTAGTTCCCTCTAAGTTAATAAATTTCGTTTAACTTCTGATAAATAGATAGTTAACATAAAAGAGCCTTCTAAAAAAATAGAAGGCTCTTTTAAAAAAGGTATTTTCAGTAGAATTATCTGTTCCAGTCAGGTTCTATCTTAAAATTTTTGGGAGGTGTTGCACCCATCAAATTCTTTACAAAATAATCCCAGCGGCGGCGCATCATATAGTAGCTATCCATTCCATAGCCGTGATGTGAATGCGGGTAGATAATCAAATCAAAATCTTTGTTTGCTTTAATAAGGGCATCAACCACCAGATACGTGTTGTATGGAGGCACATTGTCGTCCATGCCACCGTGAGCCAAAAGCAGTTTGCCTTTTAAATTAGAGGCCAGATTTTCGTTAGCCTGTACCGAATAATTCGATTCTCCGTTGGCCTTTTTTGTCAACAAACCTATATATCTTTCTCCCCAGTCATCTTCATAATTTCTGTTATCGTGATTTCCGGATTCTGAAATTCCCACTTTATAGAAATCAGGATATTTGAACATCGCTGCTGCGGTTGCAAAACCTCCACCGGAATGTCCCCAGATTCCCACACGGTCCAAATCCAGATACGGATATTTTTGCGCCAGTTGTTTTAATCCTGAAATCTGATCTTCTAGCGTGTTATCGGCCATATTTCCGTAGCAGGAATCGTGGAAATCTTTCGATCTTCCCGGGTTACAGGTACCGTCTATAATCACTACTACAAAACCTAATTCTGCCAATGCCTGGTGATCGCCTCTGGTAGCATAGAAAGAACGGGAACCAACGCCACCGCCTTGTGGCCCCGGATAAATATAATTTACCACCGGGTATTTTTTATTTTTATCAAGATTGGTAGGGGTAAACATCAAGCCGTAAAGATTCCATTTTCCGTCTCTTGATTTTACGGTTATTGGTGTTGGAGCTTTCCATCCGATTTCTTTTAATGCGGAAATATCTGCTTCTTCCAGTTTTTTGATTGTTTTACCTTTCATATCCCTTAAAACAGCAACCGGTGCCACATCGGGTTGCGAATAACTGTCAACGAAATAATTGGCATCCGGCGAAATGGAAATGTCATGATTTCCAATTTCCGGAGTTAAAGCTTTAAAATGTTTTCCGCTGAAATCTACTCTGTAGAAATGACTAAAATAAGGGTCTTCATCTTTATTATAGCCATTCGCCATAAAATACAACACTTCATTTTTCTTATCTACATGCAGTAATTGGGTAACTACATAATTCCCTTTGGTAATCTGATTTTTCAGCTTTCCTGTATTGGCATCATATAAATACAAATGCCCCCAGTTATCCTTTTCAGAATACCACATGAACTCATCTTTCCCGAAAAAATATCTCCAGTTTACCGTTCCCTGGCCAGACTCGTACTGCGTAGGCACTTCATCTTTAAAGATCTCTTTCACAGCACCGGTTTCGGCATCTGCCACTCGTAACTTTTCAACTTTATGATCCCGTGAAGTTGACACAAAAGCCAGTTTGCTGCTATCGTCGCTCCACTGGTTATCGTCGAAAGAACCGTCGCAGGCAATGTCGTCGCAAAGAGTGCCACGACGCGGATC
>JBAVQO010000229.1:0-4027 GCA_049694135.1 Gillisia sp.
GCATATCTCCATTCTGGTATCGATATCTGGCAGCTTTACACAATCTTACACCATCAATTATTGACGCATGATTTAAAGAATCTGAGATAATAGCATCTTCTTTAGTTAACAGAGGCTCAAAGATTCCCCCATTGGCATCGAAACAGGCAGCATACAGAATCGTGTCTTCAGTTCCGTAAAAATCTGCTATTTTAGATTCTAATTCTTTGTGAATGTCCTGTGTTCCGCAAATAAAACGAACGCTCGACATTCCAAAACCGTGCGAATCCAGAGTGTCTTTAGCAGCTTTAATCACTTCCGGATGCGAAGAAAGCCCCAGGTAATTATTTGCACAAAAATTGATCACTTCCTCGCCTGAAGATATCTTGATTACAGCGTCCTGAGGAGAAGTAATAATTCGCTCCTTTTTAAATAAGCCGTTGCTTTTAATGTCTTCAAGTTCTTCTTGTAAATAGTTCTTTATTGTTCCGTACATAATTTCTGTTTTACACAAAATTAATGATCTTTTATACAAATAGGATAGTTAGCTCTTCATTTATATAAACCAGGATTTTTTGGTCAACCCTATATTCCATTTGGGTTAATAGATCAGCGTAATTCTGCATCTGTGTTTTATGAGCTTCGGAAGGTTCCCCGGTTTTATAATCTATGATAGTTACCTTATCTTCAAAAAAATTAAGGCGGTCGGGCCGAAAAATCTCTCCGTTGGAATTTATAATGTCTCTCTCTTTTTCAACCTGAAGATCTTTACCAAAGAACTTTTTCAGCTCCTTATGATGCATGATTTTCATGATGGCTTCTTTAATTTCAGCTATTAAATCCGGCTCTAACTCTTTTTCTGAAATATGCTTTTCTATAACTTCAGAAACCTCTTCTTCAGAATGTATTTCGGCAAGGATGGCATGAATTAAATTACCTTTTTCTATAGAAGCCTGCTGGCGCGTATTCCATAGAGCGCCTTCTTTGGTTACCAACTGCACCGCCTGATTGCTGGTGGAAGAAGAATAATAATGCCTGGGAACACTAGAATTTACTTGCGAAGTAAAATCGCTTTCTTTATCAACAATTTCCCCTATTTGATATTCCAACCCGTCGTTCCACTGCCCGATAGACTTTAAATACCCTATAAGCAGATCTGATACCTTCTCTTTTTCCTTCTGTTTATCAACATCGTAATTCGAAATAATGTATAACTGATTTACTGCGCGGGTAAACGCCACATACAAAACGTTTATACTGTCAAACTCATTTTGTTGGGATAATTGCAAATATGCCTCCGCCTCTTTCTCGCCCCAATTGGCCATTTTTGAAGAAGCACTAAAATAACTTACCGGGATTTCCCCAATCTCGTCAGGAACGGTCAACCACAGGGAATCATGGCGGGTATCGTTGAGTTTGGTATCTGCAAAAGGATAAATCACCACGGGAAATTCGAGTCCTTTCGATTTATGAATGGTCATAACCTGTACTGCATCTGCTGTTTTGGGAGCTACAATACTGAGTTTTTCCTTTTTCTGCTCCCAATAATCCATAAACGCCGGAATATCCACCGAATAATTAGATGCGAAATCGAAGACAAAATCCAGGTAAAACTGGAGATATGCGTTAGAAGTTTCAACGAGTTTGAACTTTCGGATACTGTATTCTACAGCCTCATAAAGAGAAAGCGTTTGCAGCTGATGAAGATCAAAAAAGATATCATATTGCTGCAGCCAGTCGAAAAATGCTTGGTTCTTACGCTGAAGATTGTTGAGCAAAACGGGATATGGATCCTGAATCCCTAATTTATTGGTTAAGTAATTCAGTAAAAAAAGCTTTTCGGTCTTATCTTCCGGATTTACGCCAAATCTCAGCAGCGAATTAACAAAAAGAACTTCAGGGGAATTCTGAAGCAGCAGCGATTCTGAAGAAACGATCGAAATGCCATTTTCGCTCAGGCAATTCGCGATGGCATAACTTTGCTTTCCGGTGCGGGTTAAAACACAGATATCACTTTTTGGAATTCCTTTGGTTTCCAGATCGTATATTATTTCCAGGACCTTTGGCGGGTGGAGTTCCATTTCATCATCCTTTTTTCTGCATTCCAAAAAAGAAAGGTTCACAAAGCCTTTGTCCTTTTTCATGGGTTCCTGCTTTCCCTCTGCAAATAAGGATTTGTACTCCGGTTTTTCCAGCTGTTGGGAGACAAAATCGAAAAAAGTATTATTAAAATCTACAATTTCCCGGGCACTTCTGTAATTCTTCGGAAGGTCTTGTACCTGCTGTTTTATAGAAAACGGAAAGGATTTCAGGTTATAGATATCCATAAATTGCTCTGCCTTTCCGCCTCTAAATCGGTAAATAGACTGTTTTGCATCTCCCACGAGAGTCAAACTCGCGGGTTCCCGAAATGAAAATTCCCCAGAAAGTGCATTATCTACTAACGGAATGAGATTTTCCCACTGCATTTGCGAGGTGTCCTGAAATTCATCTATAAAATAATTGCTGTAGCGCTCCCCCAGACGTTCATAAATAAAGGGTGCCGGCTGGTTGTTGATTTGCTTTGAAATGGTGGGATTAAAATCGGAAATCAGTACCAGAGAACGTTCTTTTTTTATAGCGGTAATTTCTTTGTTTATCTCGCTTAACAGCGAAAGCTGAGTAATATTTTTGCGAAGTTCCAGTAAATATTCTCGTTTAAAAAAAAGTTTTTGGGTGATTTTAAAAAGATCACAAATCTCCGGCTGTCTTTTGTCAAGAATTTCTTTTTTACGTATTTCCAATCTTTTTGGATAAAGCGCAGCGTCTTCTATCTGTGTTTGCCAGTTCGCACCCCACGTTATATTAAAATTAGCATTCAATAACTTTAAAAAATAGCCGGGTACATATTTTCCGCTAAAACAATCCTTATCAAGATCTTCTTCTTTTAAAAGCTGAAAGAACTTTTCTGCAAATCGTTTTATCTCAATTTCTGTAGTTTCTGTTTCCCGTTTTATGTTCCGGGAATACTCTTTAAAGTCCTGAAGGCTTTTATTTTCCAGCAGAGCGACGTACCTGCTATGGTTTTCCTGGGTAAGCAGTTTTGAGAACCTTAATAAATCGCGGGAAATATCCCAACTTTTATCGTCATCGGTTTTTGAAAGGGTATAATCCAGTAGGACATTGGTAAGCAGTTCGTCTTTTCCCGCCCGATCGATCAGTCGATCTACGGCTTCCTGAAGAACGAGTTCGGTATTTAGTTCAACTTCAAAATTCACGGGAATTCCAAGATCTCTGGCAAAAGTTCTTATTATTTTGTGCGTAAATCTGTCTATGGTCGAGATATCGAAGGCAGCATAATTATGAAGAATACTTTTTAGAATGGCTCCAGATTTTTTCTGAATATCTTCAGCGGTCATTCCCGATTCTCGAATAAGGTTGCGCATCAAATCGTCAGGATTGTTTACCTGATCCTTTGCAGATAACTTCAGAAGATTTTCGAGAACTCTTTCCTTCATTTCTGCCACCGCTTTATTGGTAAAAGTAATGGCAAGAATATTCTTAAAAGCATCTTTTCGGGAGCTCTTAAGAAGTAGCAGCAGGTATTCTTTTACGAGCGTGAAAGTTTTTCCCGAGCCGGCAGAAGCGCTGTACACGTTAAATTTATTTTGGGCCGTCAAAATATTGAAGTTTTTTATATGAATGAAAGTTACAATTTTATGGTGGAAGTACTGTTTTTATGCCTTTTTTCAGACAATCTTTAAGATTTTTATAACATTGAATTATTTCGATTAAGAAGGTTAATGATTAAATTTGAAACAATTGAAGAATTACTAACAAAAAAATAAAAAATTATGGCTTTTGACTTACCGAAATTAAAATACGGCTTCGATGCGCTGGAACCTCATATCGATGCGCGCACTATGGAAATTCACCATGATAAACACCATGCAGGGTATACAAAAAAATTAAACGCGGCTATTGAAGGAACCGATTTGGAAGGAAAGACCATTGAAAACATCCTGGAAAATCTCGATAAATCCAATACCGCCGTTAGAAACAATGGAGG